>JBCCTE010000107.1:0-7938 GCA_039198915.1 Cyanobacteria bacterium P01_D01_bin.73
GCCATAAATCGGGGTAGCGCCGATACTGCCAAGATATTGTCCTTAATTCCGAAACCGATCACTTCCCGGCGATCAATGTCCACCCATATCTGATTGATGATGCCTAGCCGGTTCCCAGTGTCACGAGTAATCACTTGGGTGCCGATCAGGTCAGAACGTTGACGAATGGATTCTGAGGTCATTGGTGTCGGGAGGTCCGAGGGTAAACCTGCGGTTGCTCAGTTGTAGTCTAATCCATCTAAAATACACCGATTTGTCCGATTCCGCGGTAGGTGTTCGGTGGGGATTACACAACCGCGATGCGATTGGTTGTGCTGATGGAAGATGAAAATGCTTGGGTTTTTCTGCCACAATGCTGCCGGTATTTCCATAATAGCGACGTTGCTGCAACTCACGTTGGAAGGGTTGGCTTTCGTTTGTTTCGGACAGCTGTCCACGATGGGATTACTCGGAAAAATGCCCCAAAATAAAGACGGCTGGCTCAAGTCGTTTCCGAAGAAACTTTTGAACCAACCGCGCTCGCTCCGTCGATGTACTTAATATCCCAAACCCAAATTTGCGATCGCGTACAACTTCCGTCCGTTTTCCGCCAGCAAGCGTATAACTTTTGCTCCACTGCGTTTGCGATTCTGCCTGGGTGATGTTGAAAGCCCTATTCCCAAGGGGCGATCATTGCCAAGACCGAGGAAGCCGATCAATGCTCCGAGCTTTGTTAGAGATCTGCCGGTGATTAGACATCTACACCCGTAAAAACGTTGCCAGCCAAGACTACAGCACAGTTTGGTCAATTTCGCCGTTAGGGGTTGCGGAATTGTATCATTTGAGGTACAATTTTTCCAGTTTTTGTAACCGTTAATACGCTTATCTTACTGTTAGGAGGTAAGAGGTTTGGCAAGAAGACGCAAGCGCAAGAGTCGTCGTCGCCAGGAAGGGCGTCGGATTTTGGAGAACGTGCCCCAGTTTAGTATTGAGAGTGGCGAAGATAAGCCCGTAACCGCTGCGCGCAAGTACATCAAAGCGGAAGGAATCAACCCTCCAGCCTTAGTACTCGTAAAGCGTAATGAGCATACGACAGATCGCTATTTCTGGGCTGAAAAGGGCCTGTTTGGTGCTCAATATGTGGAGGAAAATCACTTCTTGTTCCCCAGTCTGAAGGAGTGGGAAACTGAAGATCAGCCAGCAGTGGCAATGGCTTAAATCCCCGTATCGACTCAGTACAAAATAAGTACAATTCAACGATAAAAATAGGCGTGGCAGATTAATTCTTGCCGCGCCTATCTTTATGCTTTTGTGGCATTTTTCTAATCCCTTTTTCCCGGCATCCTAAGCGATTCCATGCAATGCGCTATGCGGTATTGGTGATTATCAAGAAGTAGTGAGTGAGTTAGACTTGGCGCAGAAAATGCCGAGTGCTGATTTAGAGCGTCGGGCATCATGTGGCGCTGATTTCTCTGCCGTTTTTAACGCCTAGCGTTTACCCGATAGAAACAAAGTTTGAGATGGCAAGTTAATGATGGGGCTTGAATTGATGGGGGGAAGGCTTTTAAGTTCGGGTCTTGTTCTGGGGATCTTATTCAGTGCTTCAACCACGATCGCCACTCCCCTCCCGAAGGCAACGTCTTCTTCCAGTTCTTCCTCAAATATCCTTTCAAATAGTTTCAATCCTTCCCTCGTTTCCACTGCTGATTTTGCTGACAATTTCCCTATCAGTGAAAGTGAAGAATTCAATTCCCTTGATGCTTATTCGTTGCTGAATAGTGGGAGGCAGGCTTATCAAGTTGAGGACTATCAACGGGCGCGGCGGTATTGGGCGCGGGCTGTTGATGTGGCGCGGGCGATGGAGCGGTCGATGTTGGAGGGGCAGGCACTGAGTTGGTTGGCGCTGGCGCAGTTGAAGTTGGGGCGATTGGATGGGGCGGCGATCGCCCTGGAGAAAGGGGAGGCGATCGCCCAGTCGTCGCCGGATTTAAAGTCGTTGCGATCGCGTTTGGCTTTGGGGCGTGGGCAGTTGAATCTTGCTCAGGGTCGAGGAGAGGATGCCGTTGAAAGTTTTCGAGCAGCGGAGTCGTTCTACAAGGCGTCAGGAGATTTGGTGGGGGCGCTGGGGGCGGCGCTAAACGAATCCCAGGCGCTGCAAAGTTTGGGGGCGTATCGGCGATCGCTGCGGGTGTTGCAGAACCAGCGATCACGGCTCGAAAAGATGGCGGCGGAGTCTCCGGCGTTGGCGGCTCGGGGGCAGCTATTGCTGGGAAATAATTTGCGGCAGTTGGGGCAGCTTGACGAGGCGCTGGCGGTGCTGGAGCGATCGCAGGAATTAGCCCGGTCTTCCGATGAGGCCGCGTTAAAGGAGGGGGTGCAGGATGCCATTAGTTTGAGCTTGGGGCAAACCCATTTGGCGATCGCTTATCAGGCGCGAACGGAGCGTGACGGGATATTGACTCGCAGCAGCAAAAAGCGGGCAGTTCAATTGCTGGAGCAGAGCCTGAAAGAGGCGCGATCGCCGGAGTTGAAAGTGCGGGCGACGTTGGCGTTGCTGGAGGCGGAACAGTTTCCTCGCAAGGTTTTGAGCGGGTCCGATCAGCAGCTGCATTTTCGACGGTGGTTGGCACTGCGATTGCTGCTGGATGCGGAACCGGCGGGGCGGCGATCGGTACAGTTGACGTTGCAGTGGGCTAATTATGGGTTGGATTATTTCCAGGGACCTGGCCCGCAGCGGTCCCTACAAGAGGCGTTAGTTCCGACGTTGAAGCGTTTGGCGACTCGGACGGAACGGCTCCAAGATTTGCGATCGCAGTCCTTAGTGCTAGGCACGCTGGGGGAGCTATACGACCGGGCGGGGCAGACGGAGGAGGCGCAAACGCTGTGGCGGCGATCGCTGAAGCTGGCGAATTCAGCGAATGCTCCGGAGGCGGCTTATCAGTGGCATTGGCGGTTGGGTAAGAACTTGGCGGCGGCGGGCGATCGCGGTGAGGCGCTGTTCCACTATCGTCAGGCGTTTGAGTCGGTGCAGAGTTTGCGTAAGGATTTGGTGGGCGTTTCCGAGACGGTACAGTTTTCCTTCCGCGACTCCGTGGAACCGGTGTATCGGGAACTGACAGCGCTGTTGTTGCGAGGAAATCCGAGCCAGGGGGAATTGGATGAGGCGCGATCGGCGATCGAGGCATTGCAGTTGGCGCGGTTAGATAATTTTTTCCGCCAGGCGTGCCTAGACGTGGAGCCGGAATTTTTGGACCAAACCATTGATCGCCAAATTGATGCGGCGTCAGTGTATTCCATTGTTTTGGACAACAGCGTGGCGTCCATTGTGAAGCGCCCTGGCAAGGATCTACAGCATTTCACCACGGCGATTTCTCAGGAAACGCTGCAAGATACTCTGCGGCAGTTGGATCGGAGTTTTCAAAATCCAGCGCTGCCCACCCGAGAGCGACTGGCGCTATCCCGGCAGGTTTACGATTGGCTGCTGGCTCCAGTGGTGCCGGCGCTGGAAGAGGCGGATATTGACACGTTGGTGATGGTGCTGGACGGGGATCTGGGCAATATTCCGGTGGCAGCGCTCTATGATGGCGAATCCTACGTTGTCGAGAAATTCAATCTAGCGCGATCGCCCAGTTTGCAGCTATTGCCTCCAGTGGCGGAAACCAATCAGGATTTATCAGTTTCGGCGGCGGGGATTGGAGCGGAAGCGCCTAGTTTTGCTGATGAGGGTTTGACCGAGTTGCCTTTTGTGGGGCTGGAGCTGGATGCCATTGGCGATCGCTTCCCCGGCAAGGTGTTACGCGACGATAAGGTGACCCAAACGGCGCTGCGATCGGAGATTCTGCGGGGACGCAACAATATTATCCATATCGCTACCCACGCCCAATTTAGTTCCAATGCGGGGCGCACGTTTTTGCTCACCTGGGACCAGCGGATTGGGGTGGACGATCTGGATAGATTGTTGCAACCGGGTGATCGGCGGGATGCGATCGAGCTATTGGTGTTAAGTGCGTGTGAGACAGCCAGTGGTGACCCGCGGGCAACTCTGGGGCTGACGGGGATTGCCATTCAGGCGGGCGCGCGCAGTGTATTGGGCACCCTGTGGCAGGTGAGCGACGGGTCAACGGCAGAGTTAATGGCGCGGTTTTATGACTATTTGCAGGACGGACTCACCAAAGCGGAAGCCATCAGCCAAGCGCAGCGTGACCTGCTCAACGACCCCGAATTCCGCCACCCCTTCTACTGGGCCCCATACACTCTAGTCGGGAACTGGCGTTAATCCAAGCGTGGCGCTGATTCTTAAGAAGTCCAACTACGCATCAACTCGGCCGCCAACTGGGCGCTGCCATAAGCTGCTTCAGTTTGCTGCGCCACCGTAACGGGCAGGTCAAAATATCGCTGGCGAATTGCTGTCCACGTCGGATTTTGCGCGCCCCCTCCAGCCGTTTGAATGGAAACAAGGGGATCTGTTCCAAGTTCCGCTAGCCGCTGATATCCCTGGGCTTCGATGCGGGCGGTCGCCTCCAACATCCCGTGCAAAAAGTCGCGATCGCTCTCCGGCCGAGGGGTTAATCGAGGCGCTAAATCTGGATCGCTAACGGGAAAACGCTCCCCCGGTTTCAGCAGCGGATAGTAGTCGAAGGGGCTGGGATTGGCGGGGTTGATTTCTTTGCTAAGGCAATTTAATTCTGCGCTGGAAAAGAAGTGGCTTAGCACTGCACCGCCGGTATTCGACGCGCCGCCCACTAACCAGCGATCGCCCAGCCGGTGGCTGTAGACTCCAAATTCCGGTGCGTTGACGGGAACGGTGCTGAGCTGTTTTAGCACCAGGGTGGAGCCGAGAGAAGTTACCGCCTCACCGGGTTGGGATGCACCGCTGGCGAGGAAGGCGGCGATGCTGTCGGTGGTGCCTGCGACGATTTTGCAGCCTGGGTTGATATCGAAGCGCTGGGCGATCGCCGGCAAAATTTTACCAATAACGCTACCGGGAGCCACCACGCGGGGCAAGGAAATTCCGAAATCTGCGGATTGCAAGGACTCGGGATAGGCAAGGCGTACCGGATCGTAGCCCAACTTTAGGGCGTTGTGATAGTCGCTGATTGCTCTGGGTTTGGCTCTGGCTTGGGCACTATGCTGAAGCTGTCCATGCAGCAAAAAGCTTAGCCAATCCGCCTGATGAAAAATCAACGGTGCATCGGTGGGATCAGGCCACTGCCCACCAAAGCGATCGCCCCGCCACCACCAAACCTTTGCCAGTGCCGACGTTGCCGATCGCGCCCCACTGGTATCCGGCACCAGCTCGCTAAATTCCTCGAGTCCCGCCCGGCCTCGATCATCTTTGTACATCAACGGTCCAGCAACCACCTTCCCCGTTGGCGTCCCGAGCAACACCGTCGATGAGGTGCCATTGATGGCGATCGCCCCCAAATCTCGGCGCACGGCAATTGGCAACTCTCCCAACAATGTCCAAAGCTGCTGTTTCCAGGCTGCGGCTAATTCTGCGCCTGAGTCCGAAGATGCTGAAACGCTGCATTGAATCAGTTCGTCGTCGCCTTTGGAAACGGCGATCTCCCGCGCACCCGACGTGCCGAAATCAATACCGAGGCTATGGGGCATCCTGCTAAATAGTGACCGGAGATTCTGGCGTCGAAGGGATTTCAGATTCGGGTGCCAGCTCTTGAAAATCGGCGATCACGGTCAACATTTCCCGCTCGAATGCCACCTGCGCCCGATTGGTTTTTCCACCTACGTAAAGTCCTTTTTCCGTCGCTAAAATCCACACCTGAGAATGGGAAACATAGCTCATCAAAGTGCCCAGCATTAGCAAACCAAATCCCAAATAAACTAACGGGATGCCAGGGTCAGTTTTGATTTGTAAACCGGTACTACCAACTAAATCATCAATTACTAAGTTGATGCCATTTACCTGCACTGATCGCCCCACCCGTGTTGTCGCGATCGGGTCACCTTTCATGTCGTAAATCAACATCGTCCCTTGTAAATCACGGGTTACCAAAGACACTCCTTCGCTCAGGTCAGGCTTGGTAGGTACCCATGTGCCCCACAGGCGATCGCTCATTCCTTGCAACGGTGCCATGGGCAGCTCAAAAACTGGGCTGTTGTTGAAATGAACTTTGACGGCAGCGATGCTCCAATTGGTTTGGTAAATCGTGGTGCCTTTGTAACGCAGAGGTTTATTGACGTAGATGGTTTGTCTATCTTTTTCCTCCCCATCAGTCCCCATCACAGATAGATCGGAGTAGAACTGATCGATATCGCCACCAGGGGTGTAGTCAATCCAAAATCGATTGACCTTTAAATACCAATCCCTCGGCACTCGACCCACGCCAAACGGTCCGGCGTCCAGCAAGTGCTGAATCTGAATAATCCCGCCACTAGGACCGATCTCCTGGGCAAAGTAGCCACCCAAAGCACCAACAATAGAGCCCAGCAAAACCAGCAACATGCTGATATGAACCACGATGGGACCGATACGCCCAACGATTCCTTTTCTGGCGTATACGCTATCGCCTTTCCTAAAAACTTTGTAGGATTTCTTGGCTAGGTAATCCTGAATAAACTGGAGCTTTGAAGGCTCAGAATTATCGTCGATTACTTCCTCTTCTGACTCTGATTTTGAGCTTAGAAAGAGATTGAGACGGGCGCTTAATGCCAACTTTTCAAACTGCTCGGTTCGGGTATAGAAACGCCAGCGTCGCGCGGACTTTAAGGCGGGCAATTGGCGGAGAAAAGAACAGGCGGTTAAACTCGCCCCGAAAACGACTAGCAGCCCCAAAAACCACCAGGTCCTATACACATGATCCAGTCCAACAATTAGGAGGACCTTCCAGCTTAGGAATCCGAATAATGCCGGGTCTTCGGGATAGTTGGTTTGGTAATAATCAAGGGTTTGCCCCTGTTCGATTACGGTGCCCAAAATGCTGAAGACGGCGATCGCCAGGAGCAACACAATGGCGAGACGAAGGTCGGCGATCGCGGGGACAATATCTCGACGCCATATCCGCCGAACCAGCTTGAACTGCTGGCTTAATTGCTCAGTCAACGACTTTGATGAAGCGTCGTTTGCATCCATAGCGGCTAGTGGGCTGTTACCAGAGGATTAGAAAACGGGTAAATAGAGGATAAATCATTACCAATCGATTCGCCTCGTAGCAAAGCAATATACGAAGCAATAAATTTCTATACACCGCCACCTTGCCAAACGGAGTCCAGCCAATCGAGGGGGAGGCGATTAATCAGGGTCAGGGTGCCAAAGCCGAGGAGTAGGGCACCGCTGGTGGGGGTAATCCAGGTGGACCAGCGGCGTAGGGATAGCAGCTTTTCGATGCTGGCGGTGAAGGTGCCCGCGATAATCAGCGGGGATACGTAACCGATCGCATAGCAAAACAATAGCGCCCCGCCCATCACCGGTTTGCCCGTGCTGCCCACCCAGGCGAGAAGGGTTGCCAAAACCGGAGTGCTGCACGGAGAGGCGACTAGACCAAAGGTAAGCCCCACCAGATAAGCCCGCAGCCCGGTGGAAACGTTGTCGGGAATTAGTTTTAAAGTGTCGAAATTGGGGAAGCGCAGGGGCAACAGCTCCAGCAGATTTAGCCCCATCACGATCGCCACCAGGCTCACCACGATGGGCAATCCAAAGCCCACCTGTCCGTAAACCTGACCCACTCCAGCGGACACAATCCCCAACAGCGCCAGGGTGGTCGCCAATCCCAGAGCAAACCAACTGGACTGAGCGGCGGCTTGTCCCAGCGATCGCTCCGATTCGTAGCCACCGATATAGCCAATGGCGATCGGCAACATGGACAACATGCACGGAGTCAGGCTGGTGAGGAGTCCGGCAAAAAAGACGACCGCGATCGCCGGCCAACCCAAGTGGGAAAGCTGGGTTTCCACCAGACCGTTAGCCCACTGGGTTACCGAATACAAGCTAGTTTGGACCGA
>JBCCTE010000108.1:0-7905 GCA_039198915.1 Cyanobacteria bacterium P01_D01_bin.73
CCGCAACTTGCAACGCATAGAGGCTCTCCTGCATCGAGATATATAGTGGCGAATTTTCCAGGAATGCTCCCAGCACCGCCGCCGTATCGCGCTTGAACGATCCCCGCTTGCCTGCTACATCCAGGGCGATCGCCTCATCCCCCCGCAGCAAAACTCCCTCGCTACCGTCAAAAATCAACGTCCCCTCCGTCCCCCGCACCTCAAACCGCCGCTCCCCCTGGGCAAAGCGATCGCCCTTGCCGTAGACTACCCCCACTACCATTCCCGCCGTAAACTCTATCTGCGCCCCCACCCAACACGCCGCATAAAAATCCTCTCCCGCCTGATTCACGGACTCTCCGTCGATGGTGGTATCCCAATACATCTCCCTGGCTGACACTGACTCCACCGTGCCAAAGGCATGGGTAACCCGATGGATGCGAGAGAGGGCGCCCACCAGCGGGAAGCCAAACTGCGATCGCGAGAACGTCCACTTTTTCGGAGCCGGGCGCTTGGCGGCGATCGTGCAGTAGCGCCCGTAAATCGGCTGTCCCACCTCCGGCAAGTGACGAATCAGTGCCTGATGCACGCCCCCCAAGCGCTCAATATGCTCCACGTGCAGCAGCAAATTCTTAGACGCCGCCAACTCAGTCAACTCAACTGCCACCGCCAAATCCAACGCCAGAGGATACTCCGTTGCCACCGCCTTACCCGCCTCCAGCGCCGCCCGCACAACTATCGGGCGATGGGTATTGGTGGACGCCACAAACACAATATCCACCTCAGCATCCTCAATCAGCGCCTGCCATTGGGACACCGATCGCACCCCCCACTTCTGCGCAAACGCCTCCCCTTTCTCCGGCGATCGCCCCGCCACCAACACCTCTCCCACCCGTTCATCCTGAGTCAGCGCCTCCACCCGCAGCCGCGCCACAAACCCAGTCCCCACCAGCCCAACTCGCAACATTCCACCCTGATCCTGCGCCATAGTTTGGCTCCCCAATCCCTAAGCCTTGATTTGAATAAGCGACAACAGCGCGACGTCAATAGCCCGCCCATCGCCACTATTGCTAAATATTTTCGCTGCTCACGCACCAACCACAGCGCAACAGCTTAATAGACGCATTTATTACAAAGTAATTAGAAAAACTAATATAGATTTTGCAATGCTTTTGGTGATAATTTTTCGCAATTTCGACAGATTTTTTGCCGCGAGGCTAGTTTGAATAAGACTGCAATCGATTCTGAAATTAGGATCAAGGGGCATAAAATCTGGATTCGACCGTACAAATGCCTATAAGGATAAATAATTGAAATGCGATCGCGCCATTCCATTAGGAATCCCATTAAGGCAAGACCCGCAAATTGGATTTATTCCTTGACTTTTCCCTTACCATCAAACCAGTAGGGAGCTATCTCCTGTGTCGTTGTCTTGGAATGTTGCCTCCAAAGCATTTGGTTCAGGGATAGACCAACCCATTACCCGTTCGGATCGATTGTTGGTTTATAGAGTTGTGGTTTACCCGTCGCGACTCGCAATTTACCACTTAAAAACTAGAGAGGAGAAAGCTATGGCGAGCTACAAAGTTACGCTGATCAATGAGGCTGAAGGTCTCAACTCAACCTTTGAAGTTCCTGAAGATGAGTACATCCTCGATGTGGCAGAGGAAGAGGGAGTTGATATTCCTTTTTCCTGCCGCGCGGGTGCCTGCTCCAGCTGTGCCGGCAAGGTTGTTAGCGGTACGGTTGACCAGTCTGACCAGAGCTTCTTGGATGATGAGCAAATGGATGCGGGTTTTGTCCTGACCTGCATCGCTTACGCTACGTCCGATTGCACCATCATGACCCACCAAGAAGACGAGATGTAGGGCTGGTGCATCGAGCAAAGTTGCTCACTCCATCGTTTCAGTAAGTCTCTAACTGGATATCTTGGTTGAATTAGGTTGCGGGAAGGATCGGCGATTTTGGCTGGTCCTTCCCTTCTTGTTTTCGGTAGTCCTTTAAAACCGGCCTAGTTATCGTCCAGCAGAGCTTTGGCGATCGCCACCCCATCGTCATCACTACTCGGCGCATCAAAAATCGCATGCCCTACACCGCTGGACTGTAAATAATCCCGCTGTTCCTGGGATCCGCCAATTAGCGCTACCTTAGGCGATCGCCCGCAGTTCCCGTAGGCTCCTAGGGTTTCAATTTTTAGGCTGAACATACCGGCGGTGAAGCGTGGATTTAGCTCGCCGTTGTATTCGAATTTGCTGAGCATTAGCTGGAGTGATCGCACCTGGCTGGTATCCAGAGGCGGATGATCCTCCAGAGTGCGGGCGCGAAAGACCGGGCGGAATTCCGAGAAGGGAATTCGCACGGTGGTCCACAGATTGTAGGTAGTATCAAAAGACGCCGCGTAACCGACGCCATCCCAGCGGGCATCATCGCGAACAATAATCTTGTAGCGCTGACCGTCCCCCTGTACCCGCATTTCAATGCCATCGCAGCCGCTAATATCCACCGGCTCCGCAAAACTCCTGGTCCGCACCGACACAAAGCCGCCGTTATTGTCCGTCGACACTTCGCCCGAAAACAGCGCTGCGCCGGGAATCAGCCGAAACTCGCTGGCGCTGACGCCTCCCATTACCACATCGTCCACCGCGCCCCAGGTTTCCGCCATGTCCGCATTGGGCTTTTGGAAATCAAACAGCACCACGCTGTCGGTATTTTTAATACGCGACACCTGATCCACTACCGATTCCAGCGTCCAATCGTCGGCAGCATCGGGGCAACAGGTCAGCACCGCCGTCTTGCTCAGGGTGTCATCGTCGGGCGATCGCTCCAGTTTGGTCACCGCCGCCTTGCCCGCCAGTGCCTTCTGAAACGCCGTCGCCATTGCATCGCGGATTGGGCTGGGGCTGCCAAGGAGGGTGATGGCGATCGCCGAGGAGCCATTTGAATCAGCGGCGGGGTTGGTGGCAGCGTTGGCGACGTTTCTCACGGGGGTTGGAATCGGTGATTTAGCTTGGGTACCTAGCAATTGTTGCATCCAACCGGCGTCGCCAATGACGGGCACAATTCCGAAATAGCAAAGGGTCTTAAAAAAACGCTGAAAGTTCCAAGGAGCCATAGGAATTGGTGCGCAAGCGGCGGTGGGAATCGGTTTGTAACAAAGCTTAAAAACAGTGTAACGAAACGGAGTGCCCACAGCCGAAACCCCATAGGAGTCGGTTAATTTAATGCTTGCGATGGCGATCGCGGCGGCGGCTTAAGAATGCGATTTAACAACGCGATTAATTGCCCGGACGCGACGGCGCTGATCGCTGGCGATGCAATCCCAGTCTGATAGATTGCGGCGCTGGGGAGAGTTGCGGCAAATGCGAAATAGCCCGCTGGCGCTGAGTTTACCCCTGTTGCGCCCCTTCAATACTCGAAAACTTTCCACCCGCGCCCAGACGACCGCCCGTTCACCGGTCAAACCGCGATCGCGTGCCTGACGATAGCGCATAGGAAATTGCCGTCCCGCCACCCGCGATTGATTGTACAAATCCAGCCCATTGATGGTGGCTTCGGGATGTTTGGTGGCGGTGTAGCCAAAGTCCAGCAACTTACTGGCGGTTTTGGGTGCCTGTCCACGCAGCAAGTCTAAACACTGCTGGTCCGCTTCGGGAAAGGACACCTTGCCGTCGCCGTTTAGGTCCTTCCACAGGTAGCGTTGCAGCGAGCAAAAGCCGATATTTTTGACGCCGTTGCCGGGATCGCTGTGACCGTAATAAATGGACTGGATTTTGCCGGTGGCGCTGAGGTTACCCTCGGCATGCCCGATCGCCACCGCCCCCAGCGATCGCCGGTCCGCAAACCATTGATTAACGTTACTCACATCAATTGGACTTGAATTAAGGGGCTTAGAAGCAGGATGAGGATTTTTCTTCGGCGCTAACGTCTCCGCATTCACGCTGGCATTAACCGTTTCAAAGGTGCCGGGGATTCCGATATCGGGACTAAACGGGATGGTTTGATCTCTGGGGGTAAAGGTCAGCGATCGCGACACGGCGGTGCTGGATTGGAGCTTCACTTTGGGCTGCTTTGGCAGGGATTCATCAAAGAATAGCGGCTTTGCTTCCGGCGTCACCCGTTGAGCGATCGCCCGCACTGCCTGCACCGGTTCATTTTTTACGGGCTTATTTTGCTCGGTTCCATTGCCCGAAGGCGGCTTTGCATTCGCCAGCGAGGGACGGGGCAGCGCTTTGTTTTTTGGCTGATTTTTCAGTCGATATATACGCCCCTTCACTTTGTATTTCATTGCAAAATTTAGGTCAGACCGCCAGCCCCAGCGACCACCTCGAGTGGACAACGCCTCGACGCCCTTACCTGATCGCTTCGACACCACAATGCCAATATGCTGCGATCGCCCCGGACCCGCCGCCACCACAATATCCCCCGGCTGCGCCGCCGACTGGGACACCTCCGTCGCCAAACCTTCCTTCACCAAATGCCGCTGCACCGACACCACCAAATTGGGATTGCGCCCCACCTTGCGCCCCAGCACCGGCTCCAGCCCAAATCGATTCACCGCCCACGCGCAAGATAACAATCCCCGCCCCGGTCCCATAGTTACGTCCGCGCCCTCCTTGGCGAGCGCTGCCGCTACCACCCGCTGCCCAACGGTTTTCTGCGTCACCGGTTTCGGTATAGAGGGGGCGATCACCTGCGACTTGCTGTTTGTCAGCTTTCCATCTGATGGCTTCCCATTCGCCTGAGCGTCGGACGTTGCTATATCAAAAAAAAGATCGCCAGGATCGGAAAACGGTAGCGGAGTCTCAGCCGTTGCATCGGTTTCCGCTGCGGTATTTCTCGAGGGGGGCGTGATTTCTGACGGAGGTGTTAGGGATATTCCAGGAGCTGCTGCTATCTCAAACAGAGGTACCGAGGCGATCGCCGCCCCACCAGCAGCGCCCGACAACACAATCAGCAGACTCAGCCCTTGAACAATTTGTGTGCTCCAACTTTTTGCCGCGATCGCCCGCAAAATCCAACCCACTAGCCCAAACATCGCTCATCCCCCGTTACTTTTACGCTTACCCCTACGCTGCCGAACCCAAAATTTGCTCCACAATTTCCGGTGCTGGCGGCACAAACATCCACTGGTCGCCATCACGCCGCAATACCGCCAAGTGCAAAAATCGCTCGCTGTGACCCACTATCTGACCTCTCTTCACCGCACCCACCTGGCGATCGCGTAACCCACAAAGCTGCACCGCATAAGCCGGCAACTGCACGCTGGAAAACACCGCACAGCTTGACGGCAATCGCGAAAGCTGCCCCTCCGCCACCAGCGCCGCCTGCTCATAGATCACCCCATCCACCGGCGCATACACCGGTCCATCCACCGCCAGCGCGATGCTACCCAAGCCGCCAACCACTGCCCGATCTGACACCTGCGCCCCTGGCAGCCATCCCCAGCTTTGACGCAAATCAAAATCATGGCGATCGCCGCTCCCGTGAATATTTCCATCGGACGGCGGATCAACCGTATAGCCCACGGTGCGATCGCCCTCAAACGCCACCACCATCTGGCGATCGCCCTCTAGCTGATACAGCGATCGATCCAAAATTGCCCCGGAGCGCACCGACGTTTTTGGCAGTTGGCAATAGGGCGCGCCCAAGGACTTAGTTAACGCCTGGCGGTTTTTGCCCACCAGCTTGCCCACCCCGTCCGCCTTGGCTTTGGCCACCTGCCCCTCTGCATTGGTAACCGCCAAGCACTCATCCCGCAGACCCGTGCTCGTAAAAGTCTCCGCTGGCTGCCACCGCACCGTCGCCACCAATAGCGCGCAGCTTCCCACCGCTGTAGACGTCAGCAGCGCCATTTTCCAGGGCAGCCACTTTATTAGCCGAGCCCAATGCCACACCAAAAAACGTCGTAAAATTCGCACCGCCGTTTTCGTCGAAACTCCAGTAGCCACCTCCTCCCCCACGGACAATCGCTGGGGCTGCGCTACCCTGGGTGATCTCACCTCAACCGGTGCAAAGGGATCGACGAAGGGCTCATAGACCGGCTGACTGAGGGCTCCCGGCGGAGTGGCATCGATGGTGACAGCAGCGGCTTTTTGGCGGGCTACGCTTCGAGGAAGTTCTGGATAGCGCTCGTTAGCGGTGAGCTGATTGGCTGTGACGGGCGATCGCGGTGTACGGCTTTTAACCTTGAGCGATCGCCCCGCTCGATTTTGCCGCAGCGTAGATGTTTGAGATCGCTGACTTGGTTGTTGACTCAGGGACTCATTGAAAGGCACTGCAAAGGGTTGGTCTAACAGGTCAGGGCGGTCCGCAATTTCTGCCGCTTCCAACTCCACCAAATCAACGGTATTACTCATATCCCAACCATCAAAATCAGTGTGAACAGGCTGATGTGGCTGCGTCATCATTCCCTCCTGCTTTGATTAATGTTCGTTAATCAAAGACTAACACGACAGTCCAGAAAAAGGGCAATGAAATCCACAAAAAACAATCTTCGCGGGGTAAATTTGAAGGCAGATTTTAAGGGCGGTTTTTTAGGTGATTTTTGGGCAATTTTCCCGTTCAGTGTTGCCCCCATCGCTGTAAAGTCATTACCGAGGCGATAGATGCTGGGCATTGGAGCGTGCCGAAAAAGGACTAATTGCAAAGACGTGGGCGTAGCATCGGAGGCGAAGCGTGGCAAAGGTCGTTTTTGAAAGCGTGTACAAGAGTTATCCGCCGCGGGATAAGGGGGGCGAGCCGACGACGGTGTTGCGCCGCATTGATTTGACGGTGGAGGATGGGGAGTTTTTGGTGCTGGTGGGGCCGTCGGGCTGCGGTAAGAGCACGCTGTTGCGCTCCGTTGCTGGGCTGGAGGAGGTCACCGGCGGCTCAATTTTCGTGGGCGATCGCCGGGTGAATGAACTGCCTCCCAAGGCGCGGGATATTGCCATGGTGTTCCAAAGTTATGCTCTATATCCCCACCTATCGGTGTACGACAATCTCGCTTTTGGGCTGCGACGGATGCCAGCGGTTTCATCCGAGCAAAGTGGCGAAAATAGCGAGGGTAACCTATCAGAAACATCGTCGGGAAAACGGATTTTAGATCGTACGTTAGTGGGTTTAACTCGACGGTTGCCGGAGCCAATGCGGTACATTTCGGAGCAGGAGAAGTCCGTTGCGATCGCCGTAAAGCAGGTGGCGAAACTATTACAAATTGAGCCGTTGTTGCACCGGTTGCCCAAGGAATTGTCGGGGGGACAAAAGCAGCGGGTCGCCCTTGGTCGCGCCATTATTCGCAACCCGGCGGCATTTTTGATGGACGAACCGTTGTCCAACCTTGATGCCAAATTACGTACCGAAACTCGCGGGCAAATTGTGGAGCTACAGCGGCAGCTAAAAACCACCACCATTTATGTGACCCACGACCAGGTAGAGGCGATGACCATGGGCGATCGCATTGCGGTGATGCAGGCGGGACAAATCCAGCAAATCGCCAGCCCGTTGGAGCTATACCGTCAGCCCGCCACCCGTTTCGTTGCGGAATTCATCGGGTCGCCGCCCATGAACTTTATGCCAGTGTGGGTCAATGGACCAACGCTGCTAACCAATGGAGAATTCCGCATCACCTTACCGGAGCTGTGGACGGAGCCGCTTAAACACTATCAGGGGCGATCGCTCCTCCTGGGTGTGCGTCCAGAGCATTGGATTGATGCCTTGCCAGCGCCCAAGAATTTACTGATGCAGGTGCAGCGGCTGGAGGCGTTGGGGCACGAAACTTACCTGACGGTCGAGCCTGTTGATACCTCGGTAGCGATGGATGCTGCCTGTGAGCCGCCCATTTCAGGAACCATGCAGGTGCGGATTACGGGCGATCGCGATTTTAAAATCGGCGACCAGCTTTGGCTCGGCGTTAATCTCGACAACTTCCACCTCTTTGATGCCACC
>JBCCTE010000109.1:0-7846 GCA_039198915.1 Cyanobacteria bacterium P01_D01_bin.73
ACGATTTTTAGGTCAGTGAAATGTAAGCCTGTGAAGCACGGAGTCTTAAGGTACAGGATTAGGTATCTTAAGCACCGAAGGCTGTGTAAATATCAAGGACTTGATAAAGGGGCTTGATATTTAATATCCCAAAACTTGACCCTAAAGATTTGGCAATTTAAGTTTTATTGCCAAGTCGATGTGGTGCCAATGTATTTAAAGGTTTTAATCTGCCGTATTGAAGCTGCCTCAGGTCAAATGCCTTAGCTTTCTCCAGGAGACTGGGTCTCAACCGGACCTTCGGGCCAAGCACAATCTCCACCCCACTTACGCTTAAGCCCTAGCCGCGATCGATTGGGCACGGTAAGGACGTACTGATTGGCATTGGCTTCCGGCGGAATGTATGCCTGGAGGTGAGGGAAGGTGGTGATATTGCAGTAGTAGGTCTCGTTGTCTGCCGTGAAGAGATACTGCCAGATACCGTTCCAGCGTGACTCGCGATAAATCCCGTCGGGCCAGGGACAGGTGCCGGTGCTGGGGCGATCGCGGTCATACTGCGATCGCGACCCTACGAGTCTGACCTGCTCGGGTCCTCCAAAAGCCCGAAGTTGCTGGCTATTCAGCACCTGACACATCCGCCCATCTTCAGAGATGAATCGTACACGCCGTTCGTTAACGCGGCGATAGAATCCCGGTGGCCAGGTTTGTTGAGCTTCGGCTGGGCTTATGGTGCTGCCACCTAGGGCGACTAGGCAGCCAGCTAGTGCTGCTGAAATTGAGCGGAGCTTAATGGAAGCCGTCATGGTCTTTACCTTCTCCCAACTGCGATTAAGGGGCTGCCACCAATTGAGGCTTTAACTCAATCAATGACAGCCCCTAATGGTTTTATTCAACCGGGCGGTTTTCCTGCCGCGTCAAACGGCTGGAGTTTAATTGGCAAAACGCCCTGGTCTTGTGAACTTTTTATGAACTCAGTCAGCCTAGGGCGATACGAATAATAACAGCCCTTAGAACGGAGACCGTGACTCAGTATTTGGAGCGATCGCCACCCGATTTGATGGCTCCTCCCCTACCGGTTTTAACACTTCCTGCCCGTACTGCTCGAGCACCACAATTGGGTCTAGCAAATCGTCCAGCTCAACCCGCTTCACAAGCACATCACCGGTGAGGCGATCGCCCACAGAAACGTACCGAGCAGTACGCTCTCCCGGCACTTCCACCACAATTTTGTAATCGTTGCCAATTTGCACAACCCCAGTCACCCGAACGCCCTGAGCGCCAGAAGGTGCAGGAGGTCCAGCGGGTACAGCCGGTTCCGCAGTGCCGGATGCCGTGCCAGAGGAACCGCCACTAGACGAGGAGCCTGGCGAGCTGCCACTGCTGGGGGATGATGCGCTGGGGGTGCTAGGCGTTGGCGGCGGCGAAGGGGGAGCCGTAACAACAGGGGGTACTTGGCGGGGAATAGCGATCGGTCCCGTGCCTGCGCTTGCCCCTTCGGCTGCCGCTCGAGCGCGACCCGCAGCAATGTCATCAGAACTAGTGGGCGCTGCTACCGATGGAGAAACATTGATGGGAATTGAGAAAGGATCCCGGGTTGCAGTCGCCTTATTTTTCTTCAGCTCTGCTTCCGTCTGCCGTGCCCGAACGTCGGGATTTGTGGGCGCAATCAAGCGCGCTACTCGTACTGGGGGCGGATCGCCTGAAGCCACTTCTGCTTCAGGATCTCCCGGAACCAGGGGAGCATCAAAGTCCGCCGCTGCGGGAGCTTCCGTGCCGTCAGGGGCTGCAGCACCACCTTCCTCAGTTACCGAGGGGGATGGTTCGGGTTCTGTTGTTTCTGGGGCACCACCACAGGCGGTTACCAGACCGATGATGGCGGCCGTCGCAGCAAATCGCGTGAAGCCAGGTAGCATAGCGCTTCTCCAAGGGATACGCCCAAATTGTAACCAATCAAAGTCTAGTCGTCGCCTTTAGCCATGAGCGATTGCAGGGAGTCCAACCCTTTGCGGACTCGGCGCGACACCGTGACTGCACTAATGCCCATTTTGTCGGCAACTTCTTTTTGAGTCAGATCCTGTAAAAAAACGAACTCTAAAATATCTCGCGTCCGGGATTCTAGGTGAACCAGAGCCTGCTGAAGACGAATGCGATCTTCCTCTGCAAGCTGGAAGCTGTGATACTTACGATCTAAGACGGTTTCACCGAGGGAAGTTGTTCCGTTGTCGGTATCCGTTAGGGGAGCATCCAGACTCAGCAAAGAGCGATTCTGGCAGGCGAGGCGGGCATCTTGCCACTGTTGTGGGGAAATTTCTAGGGCTTCAGCAATTTCGCTTTCGCTAGGCGATCGCCCATGGGAATCAAGGAATCTGCGAGAAACTTGTGCAGCGCGGTGGTTTAATTCCAGGAAGCGTCTGGGAATTCTAATAGAAGTGCTGCGATCGCGGAGGTAGTGTTGGATTTCTCCGCGAATGTAGGGGAGAGCAAAGGAGCTAAAGGCGGCTCCCTTCGTGGGGTCAAATCGCTCAATCGCCCGAATCAGACCCAGGCTGCCGATTTGCATCAGGTCATCGAAACCCTCGCTGCACTGGCTAACCCACCGGTACGCTTCCTTGCGTACCAGACCGATGTTCATCTCCACCAGGCGATTTCGAATTGCCGTTGAGGGGGATTGGCGGTAGGTCGTAAGCAGCTCTAAAGACTTAGTCTTGAGGGCTTGAGTCTTGGTTTGGGATTGTACGGCGGCCATAGTCACTTAGTCAGAAAGCAGCGTTGTGCAACAGCGGATCGAATCTCGCGGAAACGTAACTCAAGCAACCTTGTGATGGGTTGCACTGCTCTAAATCGTATGCAGATGGTCTGACCAAGGGTGTGTTTCGTATCACAGGTGACTTGTAATTCCTATCCATACCCTTGGCGATCGCCCCACCTGAAACCGCCAGATTCGTATACGGATTACTCTACACCGAAGGGGGTCACACCCTGTATAAAACCTTGCCAGTCACAGGGCTGAACCACCCATGCCAAACTGCTGGATCCCTGCGTGCGAATTGTTTTTGAATCCAGGACAAAACTCCAAGACAAACGAAAAAATTAGAGCCAGGATCTCCGCAAGTTTTCTGGAAACTCTAGAAATCCTGACTCTAATACAAAAAGTTACTAACTGATGGGCTGAGCCTTAGGCCCAGAGCCTCGATTCAGCTAATCGCTGCTTACGCCTCGTTAATCAGACCGTAGAAGCTACCAATGATCTTGACGTCCAAAGGCTCCTTGGAGCCCAAGTCAGTGTCCGAAGGCTGAACGCTGATGAAAGTACCTTCAATCTCGTTGGTATCCGGCTCAACCTTAGTGATTTGCAAGGAGATATGTCCTTCACCTTGGTCGTAGCTCTTGATATTTTCCTTCTCAAGCTCGTCGTTATCTGCTTGAGCCGGCAGCGCGACGGCGTTGTCATAACCGCTAGCAATACCGCGACCTTTGGGATCTAGGAAGGTAGCACCGCGATAGGACGGAACGAAGAAATCACCTTCAAGGTCAGTCGAACCATTGATTATGGCGTCGGCGGATCCTTTAGAAGTTGCGACTAGCTTCTTGATGGTGAACAGGAAGGGAACTTCCTCTCCGCCGGGTAATAGCACGGTAATCGCCTGGAAATCGAATCCATCAGTTTCCGTAAACTTCAAGCTGCCGTCTGCCTGTATTTGCAGCGGACCTTCAATTTGGTCCAAAGAGCTGGTCTTGCGGGTTAGGACGCGACCCTTAATGAATTCTGCTTCTTTGCGCTTATTAACTCCTTCTTCCTTTACGAAATACTGCTCAGGCTGAAGGCAGAGGGAAGAGATTTCGTAGCTGCTGCTGGGGTCAAGGGTGATGCTGCCGCGATTTACAGATGAAATCGAGGGGCAGTTGTTGGCTAGGCCTGTGTTGCGAATTTCTTCGTAGGTCAAGGCAGCACCGTCATCTCCGGGACCACCGGAGCAGGCGGTGAGAAAGCCTAGACAGATCGCAAGCATTGCGGCGATCAAGGCGCGGAATCTCATGGTCAACCTCTAAAGTCTCAAGTCTTAGGTATATTTCAATATCCCGAACCGCATTCTACCAAGGATCGTCACGATGCTTGTCGGAGAGGATACATAAGCGTTACAGCGCAGCCAGAAGCTGTCATAAATCAGGGGAAAGCAGCGTCCTCGGTCGCTCTGTGCAATGTTTACGTCATTGGCCACTTGCCTTAAACATCCAATCAGAGAGCGATAAAAACTAAGATGGACAGAAGCAAATACGAATGCGCAGACAAGTGTGTTGATGTGATTGGGGCTTAGAGCACTGGGTTAATCGCGGGAGAATCGGGTTGAGATGAAGCATCTGGGTTTTGGGGGACGGAATTGATGGGGCGATTGGCGCTGGTGATTGGCGTTGTGGTGGGGCTGTTGATTTTGGTGCTGCAAAATCTGTCGGTTGTGCTGCCGCTGGTTGTTTTGGGACAGCCGCTGATTGCTTTGCCGGTGGGGGTTTGGATGGCGATCGCGATTATTCTGGGAGTCTTGGCAAACGGTTTGCTGGCGCTGCTAGGATCTTCTGCGCCCCCCCGTCGTCGAGAGCCAGATTTGCAACCAGCGCGATCGCCTAGTCGCCGGAATTCATCGCGGCGGCAGACGGTTGAATCAATGGCGGAAGAGATTTGGGAGGAGCAGCCTGCCCCGAAGGTAGAAGATTCGCCTGCGATGGTACCCCCTGCGTCCCAGGATGAAGACGAATGGGTCGCTGCGGGGCGGGAGGCAAGCTCAACGTCTGAGGGACAGCGGCGATCGCCTGGGAGAATTCCGAGACCGCAGGAGCAGGATGATGAGTTGGAAGAGGTGATCGGTGGCTGGAGCGAGCCGAACCGGTCGCGCCAGGGCTGGGATTATGAGCCGGAGTGGGATGAAGACGAGGCGTGGACTCAGCCGGGGACTGGGGTTCGACGACGTCCCCCCCGCGATCGCCAGCCATCCAAAAAGCCAGCGGCTGCCAACGACTCGAAAAATGTTGCAAACGGTAATGTTTCGGAGAGTGTCGACCGCTCTGAACCCAACGTTGTACGCTCTCAAAATCTGCCAAAGGATCAGCCGCCGCAACTAAAGAATTTTGAAAAGCAGGGGCGACCGACGCAGGGTAAACAGACGGGATCGGTCTACTCCTATAGCTATCGCGACGGGGACGGTGGGGAGGTCGCTCCTGATGGGACGCGGAGTGTGGCGAATGGGGAGGAAACTTCGGATCGGGCGCAACCCTTGGTCACGCCTCCTCCTAAGCCTTCGACTGATAATCCGCCAGCTAGAGCCAATAGTCGCAGGGAAGATAGGGATGTTCGAGGGGATCGGACAGATGAGCCTATTCTCGAAATACCGCCAGCTCAGCAGCGATCGCGCCGTTCGCCGTTGAACCTGCCACCGGAGCCGGAAGCGCCTCAGCCGTCCCAGTCTCGGCGATCAGTGATGGATGCGGATTATCGAGTGATTCGCCCGCCGGATCCTGACTATGAAGGGCGATCGCCACGGGGGCGCGATGGCTGGGATGAGCAGGACGGGGATTGGGAAGAGTGGGAGGATTGGTAGGTTGTTACATGATCTTGGTATCAATCGTTGCTGAGGATGAGAGTGAAAAGCGGCGAGTATAACCTTTTCAGATAGAATCATCTGAGCCCAGACGCACCCGAAAACTCCAGAGATCTCCTCAAAACATTACGGATCGACTCAGGCTTAATAGGCAGCATTTACTTCCGCAGCGCTGCTGGCATTCAGAATGAGATTGCTCCTGAACTCCGTTTACTTCTTCTTCAGATATTTTCTGCTAACACTATGAGTCCTTCCAGCGCTCCCGTTTGCGATAGTTCCCAAGACTCTGATGAACTGCACCAGAAATTAAAAGCCAAGCTGGCTGAGCGATCGCTGAAGAAACAATTGGTGGCGATTAGTGAAACGGTGAAGGCGCAGGGTTGGACGCTGTTGATGGAACGGGCAGAGGCGATCGCACCGACCCCCGTGGCTTTGGATCAGGAGCTGACTGATGATCAACTGGCATTGGGCGCAATTTACTATCAGCTAGTGGCAGCAGACAGTGACGAGGTAAAAGTATTTTTGGCTGAGCGTTATCCCAACGGCATTGCTCAGTTGCCCGCCGACTGCAAGGTGGATTATCAGAGCATTCAGGATTGCTTGATGACCCAGGATTTTGAAGAGGGCGATCGCCTGACCCTGAAAAAAATGTGTGAGCTAGCCGGGGCTACCGCCGCAAATCGCAACTGGATTTATTTCACCGAAGTCAAGCTATTTACTCCCCTGGACTTGCAGGTTTTGGATCGGCTTTGGCTGCTGTATTCGTCGGGTAAGTTCGGATTTTCCGTACAGCGGGAGCTATGGCTCGGGGTCAAGCAGGATTGGGATAAACTGTGGCCCAAGATTGACTGGAAGGACGGCAACCACTGGACTCGCTATCCCGGTGAATTTCAGTGGACCTTGAACGCGCCTAAGGGACACCTGCCTTTGACGAACCAGCTGCGAGGCGTTCGAGTGATGGAAGCTTTGATGAAGCACCCCGCCTGGACTCAGGAGCAGTCGAACAACAATTCGAACGAAAACAGTTAAGCCATTGCGCAATTCCCGACGCATGGTGGCGTACCGGTCGGGAATCTTTTCAACGTCACCTAGAGCCAATATTTAGAGCCAACCCCATGGATTTTCCAGAGTCTCCGATGCTTGTTGCCTGGCGGGATGCGGTGTTTTTATCCCAGACGGCGTTGGGGCAATGGCGGCGAGATAGCTTTCTGGGACGTTGGATTGGACTCCTGGGCTCTTGGGAGTCTGGCAGCTTTTTAATTAGCCACGGAGATGCGGTGGGGGCGCTAATGGTAGCGCTGATTTTTGCCGGTGCGCCGTTTATTGGCACTGGTCCAATAGGTATCGGCTTAGCGGCGACGGCAGGGTTTTGGCTGTTGCTGTCGATCGCCGATGGCCAAGATCACAAATTTGGTCAGTCCAACATCCCGGTCCAGCTCAAGTCTCTGTTTACGCCGATTCATCTACCGCTGTTGCTTTACGGGGCGATCGCCGTAGTGGCAACCGGTCTCTCACCTGTTCCCCGCGCGGCGTTGTCGGGGCTGATCAAGCTGGCACTATACCTGGTGTTTTTTGCTTTGATGGCGCGGGTGTTGCGATCGCCCAAGTGGCGGTCCATCGTGATTACGGTATGCCTGTACGTTGCCCTGATTGTGGCTAGCTACGGCATCCATCAATATTTCCATGGCGTCCCTGCTCTTGCCACTTGGGTAGATGCGGAGTCCGCCCTTGCCAAAACAACGCGGGTCTATAGTTCCCTAGGCAATCCCAACCTGCTGGCGGGATATCTAGTTCCGGCGGTTCCCCTGGCGATCGCGGCACTGTTCAATTGGCAGCGGTGGGGAGCTAAGGCGTTGGCGGCGGTGATGGTGATTCTCAACAGCGCCTGTCTCGTGCTGACCTACAGTCGCGGCGGCTGGATTGGATTGGTGGTAGCGCTGGGGGCGATCACTGTTTGCCTAGTGGCGTGGTGGTCCGTGCGATTTTCAGCGTTTTGGCGGCGCTGGGCCTTGCCGTTGCTGCTGGGGGGCGGTGTCGCGCTGCTAGCGGGTGCGGTGCTATTCGTCGGTCCCATTCGTACGCGAGTCGTCAGTATTTTCGCTGGGCGGGGCGATAGCAGTAACAATTTTCGAATTAACGTTTGGGCGCCGTTGCCGGGACCAATGCCAATCCAGGGGCGATCGCGAATCATTTCCAGCACCGCCGCCCAAACGTTAATTCGAAAATTGTTACTGCTATCGCCCCGCCCAGCGAAAATACTGACGACTCGCGTACGA
>JBCCTE010000110.1:0-7836 GCA_039198915.1 Cyanobacteria bacterium P01_D01_bin.73
CGGTGATGGTGTAGGAAACCTGGCTGCCAGGGGTGACCTGAGTAAGCCCATCGGACTTGGTTAGGTCAACATCAACAATGGGAGAGGGCAACGGTAGTGTCGCCAGGTCGCCGATGTTAACTGACGTGTTTGAGTCATTAACGTCAATCCGTGTGTCAATTTCCCGCAGAATCTGGCCGGTGGTTCTATCAAGCTGCAATAGCTGATTAGTTTGAACCGTACCGTTATTGACACCGGAGGAGGCGTACAGTTCTCCGTCGTATCCAAAGGCAAGACCAGAAAAACCTACGCCGGAATAGGTCGAGATCAACTGCGCCCTCAAGGGAATATTTTCAACGTTCCCATCCTGCAGCAATTGCTGGCTAACGATGGGAGTGCTGAAATCAATGCCATCGGTTCCAACGGCACGGCCAATGCGATAAAGCTCGCTGACTTCCCGACCGTCGCCCACAAGGTTGTCGAAGTTGTTGGGGGGAGCACCGTTCCTGCCTCGCAGGGCGTCTCTGACCCTCACAGGGGGGGTTCTGAAGCTGAAGAATTGCGATGTGGCGTCAAGCTGATCGTTATTGTCTAGTACGTTATCAACGTCACCGCTGGTGTTGTCACTGGGATCCACGGTAAGGGTTCCCCGGCCCACTCCAGATGTCCTTAAGGCTACATATAAGCTGCCATCACTAGGATCGAAGGCGAAGTCTCCGGATCCTCCTTCGGAATGAAAACCTCGGGCTACATCATTGTTCGTCGTACTTATTACGCTAGTTACTCCAGGGAAAGGATTGGAGCTGTTGACCACGTTGTCGATATCAATGGTGCCCCGAGCTGCCAGTCCTGTCTGGTCACCGGTTCCGGAGACGTTTATGAACTGCACCTCATTGCCTCGACCAACGACGAGGTTGCTGAATTGATCGAATGCACCTCGTCCCAGAGGTGTTCTGGCAGCGTTGGCAATTTCGGGAAATTCGACGTCGTAGGTGAACGCCCGCCGCTGGTTTGACGTTCCTGGACACAGTATTGCCTCACCGCTGGTTAGGACTGCCGAGCCGCTACTAGCAATGGTGTGAATTCCGATTTGCCCCTGAAATTCATCAAAGGAGTTAGCGGCGCGCCCCCTTGGCCGTCCACCACCAAGACGGTTATTGAGATAAAAAACGCTGTTGGAGTTGGGAAGTCTAGCGATCGCCGATGAATCGAGAGGATCGCCTTCGTTAGGAATGGGTAGGTTCTGGAAAATAGTGAAGACCTGCCCCGTTGCCAGGTCCACCGTAACCAGGTCGTTTTGCCGACCATCACCATCTAGCTGAGTAACGCCATAGAACTGGTTAGGGAAGCCGAAGTGAGCGGGATAGGCTGCGATCGCCGCCAAATCCCAAGCCAAAGCTGATCGCACCTGACCCAGCACTCGATCCAATGACCAGGATGCTCCAACCTTTGGCGAACCAACGGCGTGGGATGCCGCTGCAACGTTTACAGATTTTTCAGACAGGAGCGATCGCCACGTCTCCAAAAACGCCTGCCCTTGAACAGATGCTCCCGAATGGCAGCCATAGATCAGCAGGTCCGCCCCTTTAGCCAGGCTTTGCCCCCACTGACGAACCTCTTCAGCGCCGTTTTGAAGTGTTTGCGCTGTTACCCAGCTAGACCCTAAATGAAGCTGACCAGGACTACCGTGGGCGATCAGGTGTAACGCCTCTAGATCTCCATACTGGCTCAGGGTTTTGGTGATCGTCCGGAATGTATCACTTGCGTCCAGAACAATTGGATGGACGTTGGATTTGATACCCTTTAGCAGTAATTCCACACAGGGAATCCGGGCGTCAATCAACGCGATCGCCTTAGGCGCTTCTGATGGTGAAACAGTTGACCGAAGAATAGTCGAACTATGCGCTCTGCCAGTGTCCAAGGTTTTTGTTAGGTCAGCCATTATTGAGTAAGGTGTCAGCTTTGAGGATCTTATCGACTCAGTTGAAATCGTATTCAACAGGAGATCGGCGGAGATCGAAAAAAGTACAGGGTGCAGCGGCACCGCTGTGTCGCTACTCACCTGAAAATCGACGAGAAATAGTTTGCAATCCTGGGCAGCATATCCAGATGCCCTAGGAGCACAATTAAAGACGGATTATTCTCGTTAAGGTTTCTCTTTACCGTAGAAGTTTACAATCACTCAACCTTTGCCCTTAAGGTGAAAATCTACATGGACTTTGTGAACATTTCCATTCACATTGCCTAAACTAGTTGGCGTTTTGGGACAGGCGGTGACAGTCACAAGACTCTCAGGAAAAGAACCCTTAACAATTGGGAAAACGACGAACAGCAATTCGTACGATGCCCCTATAGATCACGTAGATCACGATGAAATGCCCTGAACATAGCAAAATCTGATTTTTGCTTGTAGGTAGAATTGCCTTTATCGACCCAACTTGACACCAAGAAAATGATTCTCGACTGTGAAAAGTTAGGTGGCTGCACGTGCAGATTCTATCCTATCCTTCGAAACTTGCCATTTCTGCTATCAAGACCGCGCCTCAGTCGAAGGTCCTCAAGTACTGTGGGAACACTCAGTGCCTGTAATTTTTGCCACCCTTAGAACCTGACGAACAACAAACCTGACGAACAACGGAGCAAATCACCGGGCGATTTTTAAGGGGTGTCATAGGTTAAGTGCCAGACACCTTACGCAGTGGAAAGTGCACGCCCTTTCAAAATGGAAAATGCTGAGGGCTGAAACCCTGACAGTTAAAGACTTTGAACTTTAAATGATGACAGCCCCTAAATCTTTGAATTCTTCTAACGAGATGTGACGTTATCAGAGACTGTTATGCCGCTGCAAATTTTGCCCCTGGGGGATTCGATCACTGATGGCTACGGAGTGCCGGGGGGGTACCGATGGCGTTTGGGGGAGCGGCTGAGGACAGCGGCGGTTGAGGTTGAGTTTCTGGGGTCGCTGAAAAATGGACCGAAGGGATGGAGCGATCGCCGCCACGAGGGTCACTCCGGCTGGCGCATCGATCAGATTCAATCCAAGATTCACGGCTGGTTGGCGGCGAGTCAGCCCGATTTGATTCTGCTAATGATTGGCACTAACGATGTGGTGCAGGGGTTTGAAATGGATTCAGCCCTGATGCGCTTGGAAACATTAATCAAGACGATTTTTCAAGATTGTCCACAGGTGGCACTGGGTGTGGCAACAATTCCACCAATCTTGGACTTTTTCCCGATGGGTGAAAATCCAATCGGGGCACAGCTGCATCTTGAGGCACAAGCCTACAACGATGGGGTGCGATTGCTAGTGCAGCGCCTCCGTCAAGAAAAGCGCAACATTGCCCTCGCGGAGGCGTACCCCATTTTTGAACCGTCGGACTTGCCCGATGGCGTCCACCCCAACCGCACCGGGCAAGATAAGCTGGGCGAACTTTGGTTTCAAACCATTTCTGAACACGTTCTTTAGCACGCCTTCCTGCTCCAATGACTGTGGGCACAGTGCTCACGAATTGTTAGCGAAACGCCTTGGATAACCGGCGTGAGATAATGGGCATCGATTATCGCCGTTCATTGCTTGCCCACCATACCTACACCAATCCCTATGCAACTGTTAGACGCCCGCGGTCGCCTATTTGGTAAAGTTAGCATTCTTGATTTGGGAGCCGTCCTAACGATTCTGGCGGTTATTTTTGGAATTGTATTTTTACCGGGCAGCGGTGGGTCCGTTGCTCAAGTGGGAGCAGACAAAACACCGGTAGAGGTTGACTTAATTGTTCGCGGTTTGTCGGTCCGTGACCCCCAGGTCGTTGTGGACGAAATTCTGGAGACAAAATCCACCAAAATTATTATCCGAAATCAGCCCTACGGCACCATTAAAGTGAAGTCGGTGGAGTTGCTGGAACGCACGACACCGGTGCCCCAGCCCGATGGTTCTGTTAAGGCGCTGCCCGACCCCCGCCCAGAGATTTACAACACTGATATGTATATCGTTCTGGAGGGGGATGCGGTGATTCGTGATGATGGTCCGGTCCTGGGCAATAGCAAGATTAAGATTGGCACCCCGGTGGAGCTGGAGGGCAAAACCTATGGGTTTAAGACATCGGCGATCGACGTGCGCATCCTAGAGTAGGTTTGCGCAAAGGCTTGCATACGGATTTGATTTACACGACGCGGGGGTTTGTTTGGGTTACAAGCCGATACTTTCCAGTAGGCGCTCCAGTTGGGGCAAGTCAATGGAGATATTTTCCTTGACGCCGCGAGTGGCTCCGAGTTCTGGGACTGCTTCCGCTACGAGGTGATGGTGCTCTAGCCCGGCAATGCTGCTGATAATCCAGTAGGTGTTTTGGACGTGATTGGGTCCGAAAATTTCCACCACGGTGGTTCCAGGTTTACAGAACACTAGGTTGGTGAGCGCTGCGCCGTGGACTGCCACGACAACTTCAGCGGCGGCGAAGGTTTTGGCCTGTTCTTGCACGGTGAATTGACCGGGATCGAAGGCTTCAAAGCCCCGTTTGTCGAGCAGGTCCGCCAGGGCATCGCCGTTGAGCACCTGACGGTATTTGGCACCGCGACGGTGGAGGTATAGTCTTTTGCCTTGGCATTGCTTTTGGGCGTTGGTGGGGGCGATCGCCAAATTTTCCGTCAAAAATAAATCCCGCAGAAATTGGTAGGCCCAAGGGGCGCTGCGGTAGCACCGTAGTTCAGGGATTGAGGGCACTAGCAGCTGATCTGCTCGGAAGTGGGGGAAGCGGCGATTTAGGGGATACAGGCTGCCGCTCCAGGGCATTGCCCGGCACTGGATCAGCTTTTCGTCAGGAATTCCCAGGGCGGTGGTGGTGGCCACATGAAAAGATTCGCGGCAGCGGTTGAAAGCGAAGTGATTGATTTCTGACCAAGTGATGCCGCTTTGCAGCAGAATTCCCAGCCGAGGGACGACGTCAAACATCCAGTGAAAGTACGAAATATCGCTCCAGCGGGTGGCGAGGAAAGCGACGGTGCCTTCAAGGTCCTGAACGATTGGTGGATCCAGAGCGTTGACAGCAAGTTCGCCGTAGCCGGTGCTGAGATCGGTGATCAGGGTGTCGTCGCCGGTGAATACTGCGCCCATAAGTTGCCCCGACCAAACGCGACCCCGTGGGACTAGGGCGGTGTAGGCGGCGGGGGTGGTTAGGGTGCTGTAGGTTAGCTGGGGCAGCGGGGAGCCTTCGATGGTATTGGAAGACGGAAGGGTGTGGGTTTGGGCGTCGTGGGCTTCGAAGGTGGTGGTGGTGTTGTGGTCGTGAGCGGTGGTGAGCTGGTTGTCGGTGACGGGGCAAAATTGCTCGATTAGGTCCGCGGGCAGCTCGCAAAAGGTGCTGGGTGAGGTGGTAGATCCTGCTGGCAAGGGGCGATCGCTATGGCGCAGGGTATTGGCGATCGCATCGTAGACCTGCCACAAATCCGGCAGTAGTTGCAGGGCGCGAATAAAGCTGGCGATCGCTGCGTCCCAGTTTTGCTGATGGTGGAACAAATGTCCTTTGGCGGCATGGTACTGCGCCGTTAGCCATCGGTTGTTGGGTAAACGCTTTTGAGCGTCCTTGATAAATACTAGACATTCATGCCAGCAACCCTTGTCCTGGAGAACGGCAATGGAACGCTGGATGGCGACGAAGGACGCTTCCGGGTCGAGGCGAATAGCGCGGTGATAAACCGGCAAAATGGATAGCCGCCAATCTTGTTCCAAGGCTTCGTAGGCTCTGCCCATTTGCTGGTGCAGCGGCGCATATTTACTGTGGCGGCGCAGCCCAGTTTCCACAGTTTTTAAAGCGTCCTCCGGCTGCTCCAAAGCTAGTTGAGCCTGGGCTAAAAAGTCGTACATCACTTTATCTTTGCTGCCCAGTTTTAAGATCGCCGACGCCGCCTCAGCACACTCTTCCCACGCCCCTTGAAACTGCGCCGAATTAGCCAGAAACTCCCACGCCTTCTTTGACTTGGGATCCGCCTGAGTCGCCTTATTGTAAAGGGTCAGGGCTTCGGACCATCTAAACCGAGCCTCCGAAAGCTGTCCCAGGTTGATATACACCTGGCAGCGATCGCTCACCTCCAACTCCAGCGCCTTTTCGTAGGCTTCCCGGGCACGATTGGACTGTCGAGCGCTTTGGTAAGCATTTCCCCGCAGCACGCAAATATCGCCGCCAAGGGTGCCCTGGGTGCTGCCTCGCTTTTGCAGCGTCTCCCATAGCTGGTCACAGATTTTCAGGACTTTATCCCACTTCTTCGCCTTGCCGTAGGTCTGAGCAAGAACCAGCGTATTGCCCGGAGTATCCGCCCCCGGCACCTGGGCGATCGCTTCCTGCCAGGTCTTGACCGCATCATTCCATCGGCGGATCTCCCCCTGGGCGTTGGCCAGCTCCTGGTAGAACTCCAGATCCTGGGGAAATTGCGCCACCGCCTGCTCGTAGAGGGTGACATTATTCTCCGGCTGCCCCAAATTTTGATAGCCCTGAGACCACTCCCGATGGCACTGGTGCCACAGCTGGGGATGGTGCGCCACAGCGGCTTCATAGGTGGTCACCACGCCATACCAGTCTTCAATTTGGGCGTAGAGCTTGCTTAACCGCGCCCAAACCCATGTGGGCTTCGGGTCCAGCACTAGCGCTTCTCGATAAATGGCGATCGCATCAGGGATTTCCCCCTGCTTGTCGTAGATTTTCGCCAGCGCCGCCCGCAGATCACCGCGCTGGGGGGCAAGGGCAATGGCGCTACGGTAGGCGATCGCCGCCCCAGACCACTCTTCCTGATCCCGCAAAACGCTGCCTAGCTTCAAATAAATCGTGGCGCTGGAGCGACCGGAATCAATGGCGTCTTGATAGGTTTTAGCCGCGATCGCCGACCATCCCAACTCCGTGTAAACCTCCGCCAGCTCCATGGACAGCTCAAAATTATCCGGCTGCTTTTCCAACACCCGCCGGTAGGCCGCCACCGCCTCCATGGGTCGCCCCTGCTTCACAAACGCCAACCCCAGCTGATAGTAGCGCTCCGGCGGATGATTGGTGCCGTAGGCCAACGCCTGGCTATAGGTTTGGCTGGCGAGGGACCAGCGCTGGAGGGCAAAGAAACAGTCCCCCAAAAAGCCATAGGTTTGATCTTCATGGAGCTGCGCCGCCGCACAGTCCTGGTAGTAAGAAACGGCGGTTTCTAGCTGGTCTCGACGGTGATAAACTCGCGCCATTTGCCACGCCAGCTCGCCGTTCTGCTCGTACCCATAGCCGGTAATCCAGCTTTTCAGCGCCGCATCTTCGTCCCCCAGTTCGCTGTAGATCAACCCCAAATCCAGCCAGCCCTGGGCATTGTCCGGCTCCCGCTGGGTTCCCTGGCGATAAAGCGCGATCGCCCGATCCAGATTTCCCGCCCGCCAGTGCGATCGTCCCCACGGCTCCAGCACATCAACGGGAACCTCCGGCATTTCCAGCGACACCTCAGCAAACTCGGACACCTCAGAGGTTTCGTCCCCCCCGTCATCGAACCTGCTGCCGCTTTTATAAAAACGCTGGTATCCGTATAAATAGTCGAAAGCCTTCGCCGACTCTTTCCAGCGCTTCTGGGCATAGCACTCCTCGGCGTACCGTTCCCAAACCCACTGGTAGACGCATCCCTGGGCGATCGCCGTTTCGTAGGCAGTCCGCGCCCCCTTGAGATTGTCCACTCGAACGCCAGTATTTTTAGCGCCACTGGATTGGCTCATAGTCTTGCTTTCAGCGCGATCATAGCAGCGTCCTAGCCAGGCATACCAGTTCGCTGTCTTGGCTTGCGCGCCTTTTTTCGTGTTGCGCTCAATGATTTTGATGCCTGTTTCGTAGGCAGCGATCGCCTCAGACC
>JBCCTE010000111.1:0-7806 GCA_039198915.1 Cyanobacteria bacterium P01_D01_bin.73
GCTGGGACGATATAGCAAGCAAAACTTAGCGAAACGGCGCAATTCGGGGATTTATCACAGTTCTCATAAATACTGAGCAGTCTCTCAGATTAAAGGGCCTAGGGTCGATCCTGCCTTGCTGCTTCAGCTCGTGATAAATCTTAATGAAGCGTGAGTCCGAACTCGCTAGCGGCTTGTCCTATATCTTCACGCACCGCACATCCCGTGCAAAAGGCAGCGTTTGTGTTGTCTAATTAAGATAAAACCACAACCGAATTCGACCCATCCTAATATCAGGAGACTAAAATCCATGTTTGACGCATTTGCAAAGGTTGTATCTCAAGCCGATGCCCGTGGCGATTTCCTAAGCGATGCTCAGTTCTCTGCTCTGAGCGCCATGGTGAGCGACAGCAACAAGCGTTTGGACACCGTTAACCGTCTAACCAGCAACGCGTCCACCATCGTTGCAGAAGCTGCTCGCAGCCTATTCGCTGACCAGCCTCAGCTAATCCAGCCCGGTGGAAACGCTTACACCAGCCGTCGTATGGCTGCTTGCCTGCGCGACATGGAAATCATCCTGCGCTATGTCACCTACTCCATCTTGGCTGGTGACGCGAGTGTCCTAGATGATCGTTGCCTGAACGGTCTGCGCGAGACCTACCTAGCTTTGGGTACTCCTGGTGCTTCTGTCGCTGCTGGCGTTCAGAACATGAAGGATGCTGCGCTGAAGATTGTTGGCGACCCTGCAGGCATTACTGCTGGTGATTGCAGCGCCATCATGGCTGAGGTTTCCGGCTACTTTGACCGCGCCGCTTCTGCTGTGGTCTAGTAACGCTCCGGCACACTGACTTTAGGCAATTGGACATTACTTAGAGATTTAAAAGATTCATGAAAACCCCCATTACTGAAGCGATCTCCGCTGCTGATTCCCAAGGTCGTTTTCTAAGCAACACCGAGCTACAGGCTGCATTTGGTCGCTTCGACCGCGCCCAGGCTTGCTTGGATGCTGCTAAGGCTTTGACCAGCAAGAAGGATTCTTTGATCAGCGGTGCAACTCAGGCTGTTTACAGCAAGTTCCCTTACACCACCACCATGGCTGGCCCTAATTACGCCTCCACCGAAGTGGGTAAGGAGAAGTGCGCTCGTGACGTGGGCTACTACCTGCGTATGGTCACCTACTGCCTAATCGCTGGTGGTACTGGTCCCATGGATGACTATCTGTTGGCTGGTTTGGCTGAAATCAACCAGACCTTCGAGCTATCTCCTAGCTGGTACGTAGAAGCTTTGAAGTACATCAAGGCTAACCATGGCTTGAATGGCCAGGCTGCGACTGAGGCTAATAACTACTTCGACTACGCCATCAACGCTTTGGTGTAATTCAAGTAGTTTCCCGGAAAGTAATCGTGCTGATTAGGCTGGGTTGAAGTTCCAAAGTATTGCTTAGGATTTTCTCTCACCTAATTTGTTGGCTCCTTTCCGGGAGCTTTTTTTTGGGCATTTTTCCCGGCGGTCTTTTGCAGGGCTTCTCGGAATGGGCTGTTTCGGAATGGGCTGTTAAGGATAATAAGGCGTTGGGGAAAGGAGAGGACAATGGCTGACCAGGTAGGACAGGGTGAAATTACGGCTGAATCACTGACGCTTGAGGAGGCGATCGCCAATTTACGATCCGATGATGCGTCGCTGCGATATTACGCGGCGTGGTGGGTTGGTCGCTTCCGAGTGGATTTACCGGAGGTGATTGACGCTTTGATCGATGGGTTGAGTTTTGTTGGGGATGCAACGGAGGATGGAGCGTTTCCGCTGCAACGCAATGTGGCTCGGGCGCTGGGTAAGCTGGATGATCGCCGAGCTGTTGAGCCGTTAATTGAAAAACTCGAGTCGCCCGATTTCTACGTGCGGGAGGCGGCAGCCCAGTCGTTGGGAATGTTGGGTGATCGCCAAGCAACTGCTCCGCTGTTGCAGCTACTTACGGGGGGGGTCGATGCGGCAGTACAGGTACCAGGCAAGCCTCACTTAGTTCAGCCCTATGACTCAATCCTTGAAGCGTTGGGAGAGTTGGGGGTGACGGAGGCGATCACGGCAATAAAACCTTTTGTGGCGCACCCTTTGGAAAAGGTGGCTTACGGAGCAGCTCGGGCAATGTATCAGCTAACCCAAGACGCTCAGTATGGAGAAAAACTAGTGGAGGCTCTGGGGGGACCAGACCTACAGCTACGCCGGACAGCTCTGTCGGACGTGGGGGCGATCGGATATTTCGATGCGGCGCAGGCTATTTTCAACACGGAGGCGGAAAACAGCCTGAAACTCTATTCATTGAAGGGACTACTTGAGCATCCTAAGGCTCAGGCGGAATATCAGGGCGATCGCGACGGCGAGCCTACGGCGATTCAAACTCAGATCATGGATCTGATGGATGATCTGCTCTAACCAATCGCAATCTCCCTAATTACCCCTCAGCAAATCAACCTTACGAAGCAGCAGCTTCCTCAGCTTCCTCAGACTGCAAAGCACGCTCTAAACGCATAACAACCTTTTCACGGTTGGACAATGCGGTCTTGTCGATGAGGTTAGTAAACACAGCATCGAAAGAAAATAGCCCACCGCCATTGATGGCGAAGAACAAGAAGACGCCGGCGTACAGAGAGGACAGCTCAAGGTAGGGGATGTTGAAGCCTGCGACCAAGTAGTGGTGATAGCAAGCAACCGCCATGGTGCTAAATAGACCGAAGGCTGCGGGGCGGGTGAAGATGCCCAGAGCAACCAGGGGAGCACCCAAAAAGCTCGGTGTAAGCGGCGATGTAACTGAGGAAGACGGGGAAAGGTAGTCCCAAGAAAGCGACGTAGGACTCAGCAAAGCTCTCGATATCAGCCAACTTATCCAAGCCGTTGTGGACCATAACCACACCGACAATTAAACGAAGGATTGCCCAGCTACTTTGGACGTACAGTCCGGGGGCAACGGTGGGCTTCAACACCCGCACAAGCAAACTGATGGGGTTCATAGGTCAATAACCAGGAGGTAACTAGGTAATTATGCTGCGAAAATTATGACCCCAATATATCAATGTTTTTAACAAAACTAAACTATAAATTTAACTTAACTAAATAAGTAGGTGACTAAAGAATACAATCTGCAACAATATATTGACAGTGCTTAGGATGTATGTTGCCAATTCGAGTTCCTTAAGCTACTGCCTTTGAAGACTTTGAAGAGATTTCCTCGGGTCCTATTGGCGCATGGTTTGTTTCTTTTCTTTTTTAAGGTCGCGAGTGCTCACTGCTGCGAGTTCTGCGTCGTTTAGGGTTTTTCCGGTGGCGGCCAGATAGACATCGTCAAGGCTTGGGCGCGATTGAGAGAGTCCGAAGATAGGGAGGTTGGCGGCGGACAGAATGGTTTGAATTTGACTGAGGCTGTCGCTGCTGGAGTCAACGACTAGGTTGAGGGAGTTGCCCTGGGCGGTGTTGATAATGGCGCCTTGAACCCAGGGTTGGTCCATAAGAAGCTGCTTTGCCTGGTGGGCTTCGTCGCTGGAGGTGAATTCGCGGATGCGTAGGGTAATGCGATCGCCGCCAATCTTTTCCTTTAATTGGTTGGGGCTGCCTTCTGCGATAACTTTGCCGCGATCGATGATGGCTACCCGGTTGGCGAGGGCGTCCACTTCTTCCAAATAGTGGCTGCTCATGATTACGGTGGTGCCCTGTTTTGGCAGATCGCTCAGCAACTCCCAAACCGCCTGGCGACTTTCAATATCCAGCCCAACGGTGGGTTCATCTAGTACCAGGACGTCGGGACGGTGGAGCAGGCCCGCCGCTAGGTCTATGCGCCGCAGCATCCCGCCGGAATAGGTGCCGGCTTTGTTGTCCAGCCAGGCTTTCATATCCAGCTGGTTGGTGAGGGCTTCGATGCGATCGCCCATTAGCGATGACGGCATATGGTAGAGCGCTCCTTGTAATTCCAGCAGCTCCCGACCGGTCAGCATTTTGTCGGGGGACACTTCCTGGGCAACGTAGCCGAGACGACGACGGACCTGGTTGGGCTGGGCGATCGCGCAGAAGCCCGAAACCTCTACCGTCCCGGCATCGGGCTTCATCAAAGTGCACAGGCAGCGCATTGTAGTACTTTTCCCCGAGCCGTTAGGACCCAGCAGCCCAAACAATTCCCCCGGCTCCACCTGAAACGAGATGTCCTTTACTGCCTGTACTGAACCGTAGTTTTTTTTAAGGTTTTTGATCAGAACTGCGGGAGCCATATTAAAGATTTGGAACTTTGGTTTAAGTCGCCGACATTAAAGACAATTTTTGGTCATAAATCTAGAGATCGGGCAGGTTCACCATAAGTTTTAAACATTTGCCCTGTGTGTGGGTCTGTAATGGGCGAGTTTGTCGGGCTTCTCTTCCAGTAAGCCCGAGTCCCTCTGAGGAAAAGACGTTAACTGTGGTGCCATTTCTTTAGCCATGCTCTGTAGGCAGGAAAAAGTGTGTCATTTGGCATCGGCGGCAGTACAACGATTCGTTTTCCGGGCATTTCCCCAAATTCAGCAGTTTGATTTTATACTCGGGGTGGTTTGTATCTATCTGTGTTTGCGTTCTCCACAAGCATCAGGGTTAGGAGAAGCATTGTCGTCAGCATCAGCGATCGCCGCTGAGTTCCGCATCGTACTCGTCTGGCTGCCAATCAGGTGATGGGCAGTGGCGCTTGATGGCGCTATCTACAGCCTGCCTAAGCAAACGATCTAAGCAAAATTCTTCGAGATTCACTCTTAACTTTCGGCTCGCCCTCGAAACAGTCCATTGACATTGGGGTGGTCTTTTGGCAAATCATCCATGCAAGCTCGCTAGCCTAAACGTCTGGAATTTTCAGGCTGATGGGGCTAATTTTTCAGGCTTCTGGGAGGAAGTGTCCTGATGGTTTGCGTCGGACTGCGTGATTTGGACTGAGTGAGAGTGATCAATCCTTCGCCAATCCCTGAGCTTTTGAGTTGTTATGAATATTCGTTCCTCTGCTTTGCTCCAGTCTTTGTCAACGTCCACTGACGTTGAAGATGCGGCGGGTCGCCTCGAAGAGTCCAACGCGATGAAGGACTCTGTGCCGCGATCGCCCTCGAGCCCGTGGCTGTGGATTGGCAGTGCTACTTTAACCGGGGTATTTGCAGCGGGCGTGCTGTTGGTTGAGCCCCCCTCTCCTTCTCCGCTAAATACCCCCCAAAGACAGGGCACTGAAGCTGTCACTCCCGCGCAATAGTTAGTTGTGGGTTGAGCAATGGTCTGGCGATGGGGAATGCCACTGGTGGCGCGTTTCGGGGCGCGGTGGTAGGGATTTTCTGGGACTGTAATTCCGTTGTGATGCCCCCAGGCCAACGAAAGGATAGGTCATACTCGACACAGGTGTAGGGAATGCCGACGGCACCCGCATCCTTTACCAATCGTGAGTGGGTGGCGAGTGGGGAATGACATCGACGTCCCAACAACAGGTCATTGAGCGCAACGAAATGGCGTTGCGGGAAATTTTGCGGACCCTGGAGCGAGGACAGGGTAGTTTTACGGTCATTTTTGCGCGGGCGAATTATCAAGGGGTGCGCGAGGATATGGCGGCGGCGTTGCGATCGCGATCGCCCCTACCGCTCCATCAGGTGACGCTACCTCGAGAAACGACGACAATTTATCAGGTAATGCGACGGGCTTGGGAGGAGGCGGTCTGCACAGCGAAGTCGCAAGGGAAGCCGGTGCCGGGGACGGTGCTGGTGGAGGGGTTTGAAAATTTAAACGATGTGCGGGGGGCGATCGCGACGGCGAACCTGATGCGGGATGAGTTCCTGCGCACTTTTAAATGTCCCCTGGTGTTTTGGGTTAACGATGAAACCCTAAAACTGTTTCTGCGGCAGGGTAAGGATTTTGCTAGCTATGCCACCACTAAGCGCTTTGAAATTGATCCCCAGGCGCTGATTGAGTCGCTAGAAAAGACGGTGGGGCATGCCTTTGAGCACGTGATGGCAACGGGAGCGGGGCGATTTTGGACCGTTGAGCCGGGGCAGTATCGAGAGCTGTCTGCGGGGCGATCGGAGGTGACGGCGGCAGGAATGGAGCTGGATCCGGCGTTGGATGCGAGTATTGAGTTTTTTTTGGCGCAGGATCCGGTGCTGGATGCGGAGACGGCTCGGGCAAAGTATGAACATTGCCTGGGGCTATGGGAGCAGGTGGAGGCTCCGGAGCGGGAGGGGTGTACCTGGTTTTACTTAAATCTATGGTGGCGAGAGTTTGCGGCGCGGAATCGATCACAGTATGACGTCGCCTACGAAGAGGCTCGGCGGTGCTGTGAGCGATCGCTGGTGTGTTTTGAGGATGCTAAGCGGCTGGATTTGGTGTCGCGGTTTATCAACGGCTTGGAGGCGGTGCTGTATCGCATGGCGGCGCGGGAGGGGGAGGAGTCTGCGCTGTGGGATCAATTGCAGGAGGTGGCGGATCGGGGATTTTCGCTGCACGAAGCGGAGGAAAATCGTCTGCGCCAGTCCTACGATTTGGGATCCATGGCGATGGTGGCGCTGGGGCGGAAGCAGTGGGCGATCGCCTACGAAAAATCCCGCGCGGCGCTGGAACTTTACCTAGGCGCAACGGGGCGTCCCCACCGTGGACAGCGGCGACCTTGGCCAGAATTTAATCCGCAGCTTTACGAGTATCACGAGGCGTTGATGCGTTACCTGGTGGGGCGATCGCTGTCGGGGTTGGGGCGGATTTCTGATGCGATCGATGCACTAGAAAAGGCGCGGCAGGTGGGCAAGGCGGACTACGAGCCGGAGCTATACATTGACCTGCTTAAAAGCCTAAGCTTGCTTCACTTCACCCAGGGGGACTATCGCCGCGCCTACGAACTGAAGCAGGACTATCGGGCAACGGAGGCGGAGTATGGCTTTCGACCATTTACCGGCGCCCGCAGTTTGCGACCGATTCGCCGGGCGGCAAACCCGGCGTGGCATCACAGCGACATCACCGTGGTGGAGCAGGGGATGCGGCGGAATTTGGCGGCGGGGCGGGAAAACGACGTGACGGCGCTGGTGTCAAGAATCAGCCTGCCGCAGTATCGGTTAATTGTGGTGCACGGCGAATCGGGGGTAGGAAAAAGTTCGCTAATGCGGGCGGGATTGGTCCCCAGGCTGCGCAGCTCATCGATGGACGCCAAGTCGTTTGTGCCGGTTCTGCTTCGGCGCTACGGCAACTGGGCGCGGGATTTGGGGGTGCAGTTGTGTCGAGAACTGAACCGCATCGACCCGACGTTAACGGTGCCGGTGCCGGTTACGGCGGCGGATATTTTGGAGCTGTTGCGAAAGAATAGTGATCGCAACACCGTAACGGTCTTAGTTTTCGATCAGTTTGAGGAGTTTTTCTTTAACAATGTGACGACGCCGGAGGGGGTCGGCGTTCGAGAAAAATCCTTTCAGGAAAATCGTAAGCATCTCTACGATTTCATCGCTAAATGTCTAGAAATAATCGATGTAAAAGTTGTTCTATCCCTGCGGGAAGACTATTTACACTATTTGCTTGAATTGGATCGAGTGTCTCCGCTGGTAGCAATTGATCGAGATATTTTGCGGCGAGATGTTCGCTATCCGCTGGATGATTTTTCTCCTGCTCGAGCGAAGCAGGTTATTGCCAATTTAACTGGACGATCACAATTTAATTTATCGCCCGAATTAATCGACCGACTGGTGGAGGATTTAGCCACAGACTTTGGCGAGGTGCGCCCCATTGAGCTACAGGTAGTGGGGGCACAGCTGCAGACAGACAATATTAGCGAGCTAGAAGCATACCAGGAATTAGGACCGGATCCTAAGA
>JBCCTE010000112.1:0-7794 GCA_039198915.1 Cyanobacteria bacterium P01_D01_bin.73
CAACGTTTGCCCGCGCGAAGACACCTTGTTCTTCAGGTTGAAAGTGGCGGGTTGGAGCGTTGCCCGATGTTGTCTTTTCGGGGCGTGAAGTGACGGAAGTTCATAACTTTTGATTGGCTTTTGAGTTTTATAAGCTCGTTGAGCAAGCCCATCAGGTTAGGCAAAGTTGACTTTTGACATTGGGACCAACGTTTGCGAATGGGACGGGGTCCGGAAGCGGAATCCGCCCGGCTCCCTCAACTACTCTCTTGGTATTGAAATTATGAACACTCGCTTTTTGAGCGGTGCGATCGCTAGTGTCGCAGCAGTTAGTACGGTAGTTATCGTGGCTTCGGCTCCCGCATATGCTGCGGGCGTCAAGTCCTACAACGCATCGGAGTTCAGGGACTGGAACGGCTCTAGCGGTCACGCTTTTTGGTTCAGCGGTCTTTACAATAAGGGGCTTGCCAGCGATAAGCACTTTGTTTTCCAAGACGACTCTGGAATGTTCACCACCAATGGCGACGGCACGGCTACTCTGATGGGTAAGATCGTGAACGTTAAGGCAGCCGATGAAGTTTGGGATGTCAACATCGACTTCGTGACTACGGGAGCTCCCACCTCCCTGAAGGGGGAGGGTCTAGCTCCTAAGATTGCTGGCAACACCAGCGCAGAAAATGCCTATGCTGCTTGGGATTTTTACGATTTTGACTCGGCAGTTTTGACTGGTGAAGGCGCGTACGCTGGTTCTACTTTGGAACTTGAGCAGAAGGATTCAAATAAAGCTGTTCAAGTCGGATTGGGCGCAAACGACAAGAACAAGGAACTTGGCTTGTCCTCTTGGTTTAACGCTAACGGCACGGTCGTTTACAACGGTGAAACCACGGAGGTTAAGAACTCCTACGGTGACATCAACATTGGTCTGGATCCCAAGCCCGTTCCCGAGCCCACAAGCCTTCTAGGTATTGGCGCGGTTGCGGTCGGCATGGCTGGTCTGAAGCGCTGTAAGCAATCGTAAGTAGGTAGAAAGTCAAGCTGACTGAGTCTAATTGACTTGAATTAGAAGCTTTTTTCCAACTTCAGCGTTTACGATTTTGATAGGTCGAGTCCTTCCGGGGGCTCGACCTGCTGTTTTTATGTTCGGGAATGTAAGGATGCCGGTGGTTTTTGACTTGCTCAAGGAGTCTATTGTTCTGCCGATTTTCTGCCCTGCCGGTTTTCCTGCTGTGGTGTGACGGCTTGCCACACCGATACTTTTCAACGATTTTTCTACAATTGAAATATCGGTCGGATTGTTGCACCTAATTTTTTTGCTGAGTCCGGACCGTTGTCGTCGATAAATCGGTGCCGTCATGAAAAAAAGTGGTCGAACTTACAAGTCACTTTTAGTGAGCTTGGGAGCTGTTGCCTGTGTGACCGTTCTGGCGATGGGCGCTTGGTCTGGTGGTCTGTTGGATTCTCCGGCGTGGGGAGCGACGGGGGTGATTCAGAATTTACCGAAGGCGCTGACTTTGGGGCTGCCCTTTGGCGTTTTGGGGCTGGGTGGTAGCGCGATGGCGGGAGCTGGTCTGATGCGGCTTTGGTCGGCGCGGCAGTTTCGACGGCGGCTGACGGATCGCGATCGCCAGCTCGGCACCCTGCGTGAAGAGTTGAATAAGTATCAGCTTGAAACGACCCAGTGGGAGCAGGATAATCAGGCGTTGCAGCAGAAGCTGGGGCAGTTGCAGGATCTGGAACAGCAGCAGCGACAAGAAAAGGCGATCGCGATGCAGAGCGTGACCCAGCTCGAGCAGGATTTGGCGAAGTTTCAGGATCGCATTGAGACGTTGACCGCCAGCCACAGTCAGGATCTGGAGGAGATTCAGGCGGATGTGGAGTCGACCTGGGATGAGTATGATCGGGTTTGTCAGGAGCGGGATGTGCTTCAGGCGTCGGTGGCGGAGTTGAAGCAGGCATTGCAGGACAGTCAAAGCAATGTGGATGCTCTGATGAAGCATCAGGGTGCAGCTCAGGATTACGATGGATATGACGAAGACGAAGACGGTGCGGGCCGCGAGAATTTTGCGGATGTTGGCGAGGCGTTGACGGCGGCGCAGGCGGATTTTGGCGATGTGCTGGAGATTTGGGAGTCGGCGATCGCTTCCGGGGCAGAGTCCCAGTTTGGTCGCCCCGATGAGGTTTATCGAGCGTTGCAGGCGATCGCCGAAGTGGGTCGCCAATCCTTTGGGGAAGACAGCGAATCCACCGGTGGTTGGCGCAATGCTTTCAAGCAGTACGGGTTAGATTTCAAGCCGACGGAGCATCAGGTCACAAAAACGATGTACGGAAGCGATCGCGACTTCCGCCACCAGGGTCGCAAGCAGCGAATGCTGAAGCACATCACCCTGGGGCGTAACAGCGTGGTCCACAACCTACAAATTTATTTTGATGTGGATCGCGCTCGCCAGAAAATCGACATCGGCTACTGCGGCAAGCATCTACGCTGCTACGGCTGGGACAGCTAGGGGCTGCCCCTAGGTAGATGGGAAAAATAGAAGCGGGTACAGGCTGCGGCGGAGAATCTTATTGGTTTTGCTGGGAACCGATAACTCCAGTATTGGATTGCGCTTACGGCTAGCGATCACGATCGCACTGATGTCCTGCCCCTGCGCCGAATCCAGCAGTGTTGACACGAACTCGCCGGTTTTTACCTGGCATTCGACGTCTAATCCCAGTTCCTGCAAGGGTTTTGCCGCTTCCACTAGGGACGTTTTCGCTTCCGCCAAGAGATTGTCGTCAACGGAGACATTCCGTGCTGGTTCAGCAACAATGCGAATGAGAACGCAGCGATCGCAACCAATGTAGTCGTCTCCATCTTCTCGATCCGCCTTGCAAATGTCCTTAAACTGGCTCACCAAACCGTCGGAGTTACTGGAGCCGTTATAGGGCAGTAGTACAGTCCGACATAGGTCGCGGCACCGCAGTTCCAGCTCCGCTCGAGTCAGCGTGGCGATAAATTCTGGCCGCAAAATCAAAAGCGGGCACTTGAGCTTTTGAGATAGAGCAACGGTTGTGCTGCCAAATAGTCTTTCGTTCAGCAAACTGCGGGACGCGCCGCCCAAAATCACCACGTCACAGTTATATTGCTCGGCAACGCTCTGCACTGTTTCCTGAATTCGTCCGCTTTTTACTTCTACGTTTACCTCTACCCCGTCGATGGAAAAGTCTAGGGCAGGGCTCAATCGCTTCTTTGCTTTCTCGATTTTTTCCTCATCCTCTCGCGGCATATCGTAGCCGGAGCTGGCTTCGTAGGGGACAACGTGTAGAAAGGTGGGCGATCGCATGCCACTTTCAGCCAGGCTGGGGACCAGTTTGGCGATACGATCCATACCGTCCGACATGTCGGTGCAAATTAAAGGGCGCTTAAACATCGTGTTCGATTTGCTGCTTTAGGATTTCGAGGCTTCTTATCCTTCTATGGTAAAACTCTCAAATCCTTCCGGTAGCGCTACTGTGGCGATTGTTCACGAATGGCGACATGCAATGGGGCGCTGGGTAACGACGGGGTGATTGTGCCAAGGTTTGGAAGCTTGAAACCAGAAAACCTTAAATCAGGTCGGTTGGCGCGGCTGCTGGCGACGGCGGTGAAGTTTTGGCTGCGAACTCAGGTGGAGGCGGCGGAAACGTTGGAGGTGGCGGTTGGGGGCAGCGGTCGGGAGTTGCTGTCGGGGTGCTTGCCGTCGGTGCAGGTGTGGGCGACGGGGGTGGTTTATCAAGGCTTGGCGCTTCAGGATGTGGCGATCGCCGCCTCAGCAATTCGCATTAACCTCTCCCAGGTGCTGCGAGGCAAACCGCTACAGCTACTGGAGCCGATCGCCATTGATTTGGTGCAGACCATTAACGCTGATAATCTCAATCGTTCCATTGCTGCGCCATTGCTAGCCCAGGCGATCGCCGACTTTGTAAAACCGTTGCTGGCGGGGTGCGAAGGCGCTCAATTTATGCCCCAAAATCTCATGCTGGGGGAGCAAAGCTTGAGCCTGCGGGGGCAATTTTCTGAAGCTGAAGGCGATCGCTCCTATCCGCTGACGCTGACGACGGGCTTAGCGTTAAGCAGTCCCCAGCAGTTGCAGTTTCAAAATCCGCAGTGGACCCAGGATGCCGCCGCGGCGATCGCCTTGCCCGCCCTCGACAGCTTTGCCATGGACTTGGGGAGTGATGTCGCTTTTCGAATGTTGGCGATCGCGCCCGATAAAATCCACTGCGAAGGCACGCTAACCGTCCGCCCTTAGGGAAAACCCTGCCTGCGCATAAAGCCTGAGGGAAAATGGTACGCTACCCTTTGAGCGCAACAGCAAACGCAGCGCCAGAACGGCAGTGCTAGCAAGCGTTCTATCCAATTTGCCAGCCCTTCGACCAACTGTTTAGACCAACCGTCGCACTCAGGAACTTTAACCATGGGTTTTCGTTTTCCGGTCACCACCACCCTCAAGCTACTCTCCGCTACGTTCGTACTCATTGGCACAACGGTTTTGACCACGGTGCTGTCCACCTGGCTGTGGATTAGTCCCGCCGCTGCCCTGGCAAGCGCTGAAATTACCGATATTGGCTACCAGGATTGCCCAGAGGAAATGGCGAAGGGGTCCGTAACCAGCGGTGGCGGCATTGTGCGCATGGCAAATTGCTACCTGATTTCTGGCACCGTGACCAACAAAACCGGTAAGCCCATTGTCAACGCCGATGTGTTTGGACGGATTTACGATTCCACCGGCAATGCGGTACTGGAAAACCGGACGCGTCTGGGCTCCATTGATGAAATCCCCCCCGGCGAAAGCGAGTTTTCTATCCGAGTGACGGTGCCCGACACCCAAGCTGGAGAGCTGCAACTGAAGCAGTTCAAGGCGTCTGGCTTCACTGGGAAGGTCCGCCGCTAACTGGTACTTATCCGTGATTTGCCTGAAGCCTTTATCGTTGCGCCACCACAGGTAAATTTCTACAGAAATCAATTTCCTAGACATATAGCTACATAGCCGCCCTACTGCACCGCCGTGGAAACCCAAAACTCCGTTACAGTCACCGTTCCCGCCACTAGCGCCAACTTGGGACCAGGCTTTGATTGCTTAGGAGTTGCCCTAAATCTCCACAACCATTTCCGATTCACGTTGCTGGACGGTAGCACTGGACCGTTGGTTATCTCCGCGACGGGCGACGAGGCGGATCGGGTCGACTGCGACGCCAGCAATTTGGTCTACCAGTCCTTCGTCAAGCTATGCGAGGCAGCGGGTACTCCAGTTCCTCCGGTGCAAATTGAAATCCAGCTAGGTATTCCCATGGCACGCGGTTTGGGTAGCTCTGCCACGGCGATCGCTGCTGGACTGGTTGGAGCCAACTACCTGCTGCACAACGCACTGGAATATAACCGGCTCAAAGCTTTGGCGATCGCCCTGGAGGGGCATCCCGACAATATTGTCCCGGCGCTGTTGGGGGGCTGCCAGGTTTGCGCAGATCGAGACGGCAACTGGTTTGATGAAAGCGTGCCCTGGAGTGCCACCATTGCCCCCGTCGTCGCCATTCCCGACTTTGAACTATCCACCGCCGAAGCCCGCCGAGTACTTCCCGACAGCTATTCCCGCGCCGACGCCACCTTCAACGGAGCCCATGCAGCCCTGCTAATTCGAGCCATTGAAACTGGGAGCAGCAGCCTATTAACCGCTGCCATGCAGGATAAAATCCACCAGCCCTATCGGTTTGGTTTAATCCATGGAGCCGATATCGTTCGCCAAGCTGCCTACGCCGCCGGAGCCTACGAAGTGGTAATTAGCGGCGCTGGACCGACCCTCCTTGCCTTAACCAGCACGAACGCAGCGGAAGCAGTCGCCGAAGCAATGCAGAAGGCTTGGCAAGTCCAGGGGATTGGGGCGATCGCCAAAGTCTTGCAGCTAGACCTCCACGGCACCCGGATTAATGCTCCTCAGTAACAGCTAAGACAGCTAAAACAGACGGCTAAAACGGCTAACCTCAGCAGCGCAAACATCAGCGGACAGGAGAACTCGGGTGTTTAAATACGCCATCAAGCGCACGCTTATTGCCATCCCTACCCTGGTCGCTATCAGCGTCGTAATCTTCGCCATTCTCGCCCTTGCTCCCGGCGATCCCCTGGGAGAATTTGCCGCAAACGGGGCCCTAACTGCTGAAATCCGCGCCCAAATCCGCGCCTCTCTGGGGCTGGACCAGCCCATCTACATTCGCTACTTCAAGTGGGCGATCGCCTTTATTCGAGGGGATATGGGCTACTCCTTCACCAGCCGCAGTCCTGTCGCCAATCTGATCCTTCAGCGACTGCCCACCACCCTCTGGGTCGTCGGTTCGGCGTACATCCTATCGGTCCTAATCGCCCTACCTCTCGGCATTATCTCCGCCCTAAAACGCCGCACCATCGTCGATAGAACCGTCACGACGATCGCTTTTATGGGCATCTCCCTGCCGCCCTTCTTCACCGGCATTCTATTCATCCTAATTTTCAGCGTTAACCTACGCTGGTTTCCCTTTATCTACGACAGCGCTCTAGTAGTCAACGACTGGGGCAGTTTTGTAGCCCAACTGCGCCAGTCCATCCTGCCGGTGCTAGTGCTGGCCTCATTCCAAGCAACCGCCCTAATGCGCTTCACCCGCGCCGCTGTTTTAGAGCAGCTCAACCAAAACTACGTACGCACTGCCCACGCCAAAGGACTCAAACCTTGGCTCGTCGTCAACCGCCACATTCTCCGCAACGCCCTAATCCCCGTTGTCACCCTCGTCGCCCTAGATATCCCCGCCGTCTTTACCGGTGCCCTAGTTACCGAGCAAGTGTTCCGCGTCCCCGGCATCGGCTCCCTACTAATCGACGCCATCCAGCGCAGCGACACCCCCGTTGTTATGGCGATCGCCTTTATCTATGCCATCCTTATCGTCCTGTTCAATCTAATCGCCGACCTGCTCTACGGCATCCTTGACCCTCGCGTCCAGTACAACTGAAGCAATAAGGCTAAAGACAACGTAAATAGCCCCCCGCCATACGGATTTAAAACGTGTGATATTCGTCACCAGAAGAGAGGTCTCACCGCCTAGAAAGACCTGATCAGTATCGCCATACTGTCTGACCGCTATCGAATTCTGTAGTAATTCAAACCTCAGAATTATTGTTAATTGCATCAGCTATTTAAGCTAGCTAGATCAGACGTTGCACTAGATCGCTGTCAACAAATTTGTGGATATCCATCATTCAAACCCTTCGATTGGATCAAATGAATATGCCCAGAAAATCAAGACGGTGCATGATTGATATCATCGTTGGAAACTTTCCTCACTGAAATAATAAGAGTATGGAGATAGCTCACCACCCCAATTCGAGCTATCTCTTTCCTCTTTTTGGATGCTTTTTAAGGACCCACTTAACACCTCAAAATAGGGCCGATTTAATCTGGATCCGAGGTAAAGAAGCGGCTAACTATTAGTTCTGTTTCTTCTGCTGGCCAACTTGTATTCTCGGATTTCTGATGTAGTCAAAATGCAGGAACATAACCACAAAGGTTATGGTCCAGGCATAGCTTATAAATACTGAGATAAGTCCGGTAATTGCGGCTGTTACCGGGAGTATTGGTGTCAGGATTGCATCAATAATTCCCGATGCCATATTTGCCATAAAATTGATGCCAGCTCCGATCAGGCTCAGAGCAAACAGCCTGGAGAAAACCTTGCCCCATTGACCGTGGACAAGGGAAAAGCTATAGGAAATGGCGTCAACAAAACGACTGCGAAGGCTAATGGCATAGTTGGTGAACGCTAGGTAAGTGTTCA
>JBCCTE010000113.1:0-7776 GCA_039198915.1 Cyanobacteria bacterium P01_D01_bin.73
GTACGGAAGAACTTGTGTAATGCCATTGCACAACAACGGCAAGCATTCGTCTGTTTGGAACCAACTGTTGCCAGGAGTCTTTGCATGGAGGAACGTCAAGATCAATTCAATGATGAGGGTCAATCCCAGGACGAGCCAGCGTCGGATCGTTCGCAGAAGGGTGATCAACAGGAAGCCCCAATACAGGGTGATGACGCTCCCACTGATTCGCCAATAAACGATTCGTCGATAAACGAATCGCCAACAAACGAGATTTATTTAGCGCCGACGCCTCCGACAATATCGCCCCGCGCCCCCTGCCTGATCGCCTACGCCCCAGGGAACTCCAGGACGTGGCAGGGCAAGAGCACCTGACATCCGACGGTATGCCCCTCCAGCGAATGGTGGCAGGGAGCAGAATTCGCTCCATGATTTTGTGGGGACCACCAGGCTGCGGCAAAACCACCCTCGCCCGCATCGTGGCAGAAAATTCCGGCTTATATTTTGAACAACTATCGGCGGTTTTTGCGGGCGTAAGAGATCTAAGAACTGTCTTTGAAGCGGCGCGAAAACGGCGACAAAATGGCGAACAAACCCTGCTGTTTGTGGATGAAATTCACCGCTTTATGAAATCCCAGCAGGACGCATTTTTGCCCGTGGTGGAAGACGGCACCATCGTCCTAATCGGTGCAACTACCGAAAATCCATCCTTCGAACTAAACGGCGCACTGCTCTCCCGTTGCCAAACGTTTATCCTGAAACGCCTCAGCGAAGACGCCCTAGAAAACCTGCTGCAACGGGCAGAAGCCGCCGAGGAAAAACCACTGCCCCTAACCGACCGAGCCCGCGACCTGCTGAAAACCCTGGCAGATGGCGACGGGCGCTACGCCCTGTCCATGGTGGAACAGGTGCTTTTGCAAGGGGAAACCCTCGACGAGTCAGAGCTGCTGAACTTTGTGCAGAAACGAGCCCCCCTTTACGACAAAAAGGACGAGGGGCATTACAACCTAATCTCCGCTCTCCACAAATCTGTACGAGGCAGCGACCCCGATGCGGCGCTCTACTGGTTTGCCCGAATGCTTGCAGGTGGTGAAGACCCTCGCTTTATCGCCAGGCGCATGACCCGAATGGCATCGGAAGATATCGGCTTATCGGATCCGCAGGCACTACCCCAGTGCATCGCCGCTTGGGAAGCCTATGAACGCCTTGGCAGCCCAGAGGGAGAGCTGGCACTGGCTCAGGCGCTGGTTTATCTCGCCACTGCCCCTAAATCCAACGCGGTCTATTCGGCATATAAAAAAGCCCAGAAAAAAGCCAAAGCCACCGGCTCCCTAATGCCGCCCAAACATATTTTGAATGCGCCCACAAAACTGATGAAAAAGGCAGGCTACAGCCAAGGCTATATCTACGATCCTGACACTCCCGAAAGCTTTTCTGGACAGAACTATTTCCCCGAAGAAACCGGTCGTTTTTCGTTATATAAACCAGTAAAGCGCGGCTTCGAAAGGGAAATCCAAAAGCGATTAGATTATTGGGCAAGGCTGAGGGCGAAGAAATCGCAAGATTACAGCTAGGTCCACCTGCGATAAAACGAATTTTTTTTCCACGCGGATGCGGTGCGCCGTTCCAGTTTTTCAAGGGCAACTTCATCAAGGGGCTGAAACTCCGACGCTACCCGCACATTGCCTTCCAACTGTTCCACATCTTCCGCCGCAATAATTGCGCAGTGAACGCCCTTTTGAGACAGGGTATAGCCCAGCGCCTGCTCCATTCCATCCAGCACACCGGATTGGAAAAGGCGACCGTAGGCGGGCACTTTCATCGCAGTAACCCCCACATTTTTCTCCTGCGCAACAGGGAGGACACCAGGGATAAAAGATTGGGGATGGTGAATCTCGGCGGCGTTAACAGGAATTAGAGTGTGGTCAAAGGGATAGCGACGCAGGGCTTCGGCAATAACGTCCGGCTCGTGATGCCCCGTGATGCCGCTGAATTTGACGATGCCTTGCTCCTGAGCTTCTTCTAGAGCTTTTGCGGCTCCATTGACTCCAAAAATTTCGTCTAATTCTTCCTCAAAGGACACATGGTGAAATTGCCACAGGTCCAGGTAGTCGGTGTTGAGGCGTTTTAGCGATCGCTCCAATTCTCGCCAAGCCCCATCGCGATCAAATACAGCGGTTTTGGTGGCGATGAACACGTCCTCACGATAAGCAGGCAACACCTTCCCCAGATGCTCTTCGCTGGGACCATAGCTGGCAGCGGTGTCAAAATAGCGAATGCCCAACTCCCACGCCCGCTGGATTTGCTCCACAGCAGCCTTTTCCTGCCCCGAATTAGACAGTGGCGTTTTTCCTGCTCCACCCAATCCCAAAACGGGCAGCTCAATACCAGTGCGCCCCAGCTTGCGTTTCGGCATGGGTCCAATTTCAGTGGATTTTGGAGCGGCTGTTTGGGGCGATCGCTCCTCTGCGGATACCTGAGCTTGGTCTGGCGATCGCCCGTTAGCGCAACCAATCACTCCAAAGCCCGTCGTCAGGCTAGTGGCGAGAAATTTACGGCGGGTACTTTTGGAATGGGACGACATATTTCTGGACTTGTTTGGGGGCGATCGCTTCTGATATTTATGATCAGGCTAACAAAATAATTTGGTGAGTTTTGCAGGTCTTTGAAAGCCCGTTGCCAATAAAATTTCGTAGTTTTTGTCGACCGGGGGACATAATTTAGAGATTGTGGGTCCGCCGGGTATCTAATGACCGCTCAACTCAAATCTCCTAAGCCACTGTCTAAGTCAAAATCGGCAAATTTTGCCAGCATTATGCCCCAGCCGCTGGCATTGATGATTAGCTTTAGCTCGGTAGTATTGTTTGCTGCCGCTAGTCTGCGCCATTGGTTATTGCAATCAACGGCGTTTGATTTGGCGATTTATGACCAGGTGGCATACCTGATGGGACGTGGACTGTTGCCCCATGCCACAGTGTCCGATATGCACCATATGGGCAACCACGCGGCGTATTCGTTTTACTTGGTGGGGCTGCTGTATGCGCTGGTGCCGTCGGTGCATTGGCTATTTGGAGTGCAGGGATTCGCCCTTTCCCTCGGCGCATGGCCAACGTGGGCACTGGCGCGACAGGCGGGGCTAAGTCAGCGGCTGTCGCTGGTGATGGGGGCGGTGTATTTGCTGTATCCCCTAGTGTTTAACGTCAACCTGTTTGATTTCCATCCCGAGGTGATGGTGATTGCGGCGATGCTGGGGGCGATTTGGGCAGCGCGATCGCGGCGAATGATCCTATTTTCAGCACTGATTGTGTACGTGCTAGGGGGCAAGGCGGTATTGTCCCTGACGGTGCTGGGGCTGGGGATTTGGCTGGTATTTTTTGAGCGGCGGCAGTGGTACGGGGCGATCGCCCTGACCTTGGCAAGCTGGTGGTTTCTGACGGCGACCCAAGTGGTGATTCCCATGTTTAACAACGGCGAGGGACACGACGCGGTGGGGCGCTATTCGTACTTGGGCAGCTCGGTGTTGGAGGTGGCAAAAAATACGCTGCTACGACCGGATTTGGTGCTGGGCAAAATTATTTCGCTGGACTCGTTGGTGTATTTGCTGTTGGTGACGGTGCCGCTAATTTGGTGGCTTTTAGCGGGGCAGTTGGGGGCGTTGATTGCGACTGTGCCGGCAGTGGCGCTGAACATCTTGTCCATGGCGGACCAGCAGCGGGATTTGGTGCATCAATATTCCCTGCCGATTTTGCCGTTTTTGATTGTGGCGGCGATCGCCGGACTTAAACACAGCTTTGTGGACTCTCGCCCCGGTGGACTATGGCAGTGGGTGGCAGGGAAATATCCGGGATTTTGGGCACGGCTGCGAACCCAAGTGCAAGGTGGCTGGGTGCCGCTGGCTTGGGCGCTGGTGTGCTTTGTTGCCCTGGCGAAGTTTGGATATTTTGGGTCTATTTATGTGGATGAGCTGGACACTTGGGCAGCGGCAAATGAGGCGATCGCCCGAGTGGAAACCAAAGGCGGCATGCTAACCACGGCAGAAATTGCGCCCCATCTCAGCCATCGGGAAACGATTCGCCAAATTGAAGCGGGCATCGAGCCCGACTGGGACCAGTACGAATATGTGCTGTTAAATCTGCGCCATCCGGGACAGTCCGCCACCGGGGAATTTTCCCAGCAGATTAGGACAACGCTGGAAAACAGCGAGGTTTTTAACCTGGATTTTGAAGAGTCAGACGTGCTGCTATTTCGGCGGGTTGCAGGGTCGGAAGCAGCTCCCAGAAAATTCCGACCTTAGCCCCTTGCTTGCTGTTGCTCTAGTTTTTTGGCGACACCTTCCAGGTGAACTCGGCGGGCTTCAGCTTTGCGATCGCGCTCAACTTTCCGACACGCGCGACAGCGAATCGCGGTGCTAAAGATGCTGCCTTGAGCGACCTCACACCACCACTTTTGTTGCTGAGCAGTCCACACCTGTTCCACACCACAGTCACGACAGGTGAATGGTTGGTCCACATAATAATCTGGCGGAATGGTGTAGCTGTTATTGGGGGCAAGCCTGGTATGGTCAACGGCGACGGTTCCCGCGGGCAATACTTTCGCTCGGGCAAGCTGGGATTTTTTCTGCCGCTCTGCCCGTTGTGATCGCGCTGTTTTCAGCTCCTTGCGCCGCTGCTTATTGCTCTTCATCGCCCAGCCCTCACTTTGGCGGGAAAGTCTCCTCCATCCTACAACGGGGAAATTTGATGGAAGTAATAGCAGCCTCCATGTGAAAGCCTATGCCCCTAAGGAGCCAATCACTGTCATCCCAATCCGTCATTAGCAATGAAAGCACTTAATCAGACTTTAAAATTTCAACCCTTCCGCAGCTTGCGTCTTTTTGGTGTAGCGATCGCCCTCAGCACCGCCGTACTGGTTGGTGCCTGTGGTGGGGACGGCGTGACAGAACGCCCGGTCAGTGAGCTGGTGGCGGAGTTGCAAGGGGAAGATGAGTCGGCGGCGATTGCGGCAGCGGGCACGTTAGGACAGCAAAAGAATCCGGAGGCAGTTGAACCTCTGATTGTGGCGGCGACGACTAACGACTCTGCCCTGGTGCGCCAAGTGTCCACGGTGGCGCTGAAGCTTTTTGATGATCCTAGGGCGATCGCTGTTTTGATCGGACTAATGACCGAGGGTGAAGGTGACGTGGTGCCGGCGGCTCAAGAAGGGGTGCAGTTTGCCATTGGACAGGGTTATGAGAGCTTTGGCGCGGCGATGACAGCGGCGAAAAATGTAACCCCTGAAGCCTATGAGAAAGCATTTGCCCTGATTCAGGAAATGTTGAATTCGCCGGAGGAATATCAGGTCGCCAACGCCTCTAAGGCTCTGGGACAGACGGGGGATCCGCGAGCGGTGGAGCTGTTGGTGAAGCAGCTTGGCACCGGGACAGATCTTCAGAAGCAGATTGTGGTTGAGTCCCTTGGAAATATTGACTCGCCGGAGTCTGTTGCGGCGCTGAAGGAAGCGGTATCAAACGACAATCCGGTGATTGCTAAGGCGGCCAGTGGGTCCTTGCGCAAACTGGGAATTGTCGATTTCGGCGTGCTTAAAACCGAGCTGAAGCAGGTGGGCACTCGCAAGGATGCGATCGTGACCTTGGGCAATATGAAAACGCCAGAGTCCCTGGAATTGTTGGTGTCAGAGCTTAACGCTAACGCCACTACCGGCGCAGACCGCGAGCTGGTGGTGAAGGCGATCGCCTCTCGACCGGAGCCAAAGACCGCGACAATTTTGACGGATTTTCTGGTCAAAAATGACGCTGGTAAGCGTAGCAGCAAATTCGTCCTCAAGACATTGGGTGAAATGGCGCAAAAATCCAAAGATCCGTCAGTTCCCAATGCTGTGATCCAAGCCCACCGCGACAATCCCGAAAGCGTTCCCATGCTTGCGATGGTTGATAGCCTGGTGGAAATGGGCGATGTGGCCTACGAGCCAACGGTGGCGCTACTATCGGACGATAACTTCGGGATGCGTGTGCTGGGGGCGGGGGCTCTCGGGAAGATGGGTAACAAAGAGGCGATCGCTCCTCTGAAGGCGGCACTAGCAAATCGGTTCGTTGCCCCACAAGCAGCTAAGGCGTTGGATTCATTAGGCTGGCAGCCGGAGGGCGATCGCGAACAGGTGTTGTTTTGGCTTGCTGATCGCGATAAGAAAAAGCTGAAGAAAAATTGGGACACGACCAAGGCGGTGCTTTTGGGTGAAGCCGTCAGCAGTAATGGTGAAGCGGTGGCTAACGCCCTTTACGGATTTGTTGGCATTGGCGATGAAAGCGTCATTCTCGATTTGAAAGCCAGTCTAGAAAGTCGCGGCACGAAGGAAATTGCCTTGGCATATCTCAACTGCGGTCATCCGGAACTCGAGGCGGCGGCTCAAGATTGGGCACGCAGCAATGGCTTCCAAGTGGTTAAAAGCCGCACAGCAGAGGCTGCGGCGGAATGGGGCAGTTTTTAGTCCAGGAAGGACCTACCATTTAGGAGGTGAAATTCTGGCGCTAAATCTTGGCGTGTAAAGGCGCATAACATCGAACTATGGCGGATTGGTTGGGGCAAGCAAAAGCTGCTTGGGAACGGGGCGATCGCACGGCAACGGTCCAGCTCAGCAAATCCGCCATTTGCGCTAATCCCCAAAATGCCCAAGCCTACAAACTATTGGGCAACGGGCTACAGGCATCGAATAACTTAGGCGCAGCAGAAAGAGCCTATCAATGCGGACTAAATCTGGCGGGCGATGGAGAGCATCTGCGGGGAGAGTTGCTTGCGAATTTGGGTGGAGTGAATCAGCGGTCTGGAAACTGGGATCAAGCCGTTGACTTTTACAGGCAGGCGATCGCCGCAATTCCCGATCTGATTCCGGTCTATCTCAACTGGGTTAAAGGACTGGAAGAGCGGCAGGATTTGGATGGGGCGATCGCAATCTTGGAAAAAGCGTCAGAATCATGCCCGACCGAAGGAACGGTGTGGCTGCAACTGGGGCGGCTGCGATGTGAGGTGGAAGATTTTGACGGCGGGCGGCGGGCTTACGAGAAGGCGAGTCAGCTAATGCTGGGGCAGGCGGAACCGTTACTTGGCTTGGCGCACGCCTGGTTTTACTTGGAAGATTTTGAACGGGCGATCGCCACTGGCAAACAGGCGCTGGATATTGACCCCACATCGGCAGCGGGCTGGGCAAATTACGGCATTGCCCACTACGAGCTGGGGCGGCTGGATGAGGCGGAACGGTGTTTGGAGCGATCGCTGGAGCTGGATTCTGGCTACGATGATGCGCGGTGGGCGTTGGCGAATATTTGGCTGCACCGGGGAGAGCTGGACCGGGGGTTTGACGGATTTGAAGCGCGGCGATCGCGAGTATTACCAGCGCCCGAGTTGCCAGTACCCGAGTGGGACGGTGGCGACTTAACGGGCAAAACAATTTTGGTTTACGGGCAAAGTGGGCTCGGCGATATGGTGCAATTTGCGCGATATCTACCCCTATTGCAGCAGCGAGGCGCAACGGTAAAAGTAGCAGTACCCAAGCCACTGGTGCGGTTGTTGGGAGCAATGGACGCTGTGGAAGCAGTGGATCGCGACCAAGGATTTGCCTGTGAAGCGCTGGGCATCGATTGCTTCACCAGACAAATGGTTGATAGAGCTGTCAATGCATGAATGTCCAATATAGACCAATTTTACACAAAACTAATTGCTTTGTAGACACAAAATAGAAGAATATCTGGGGATCATCCCTGTTGTTTAAGAGCACAGAGGATTCACATTCTTAAAGACCACACAC
>JBCCTE010000114.1:0-7730 GCA_039198915.1 Cyanobacteria bacterium P01_D01_bin.73
GTAACTACGACCAGGTAAACCGCCTATGTTCTGAGGTGGCAAACACCCACGGCTGGGGCTTTGTCAATATCAACCTGCGCCCTTACTACTCTGAAGGTTCTAAGACCTTGGGCTACGAAGTGGCTGAGCAACTGGGTTGGAAGCTGCCGGACCACATCGTTGCGCCCCTAGCGTCAGGCTCCCTATTCACCAAGATTTACAAAGGCTTCCAGGAATTTATTAAAACTGGTCTGGTGGAAGCCAAAGACGTGCGATGCAGCGGCGCCCAGGCTTTGGGTTGTTCTCCTATCTACGAAGCCTTTAAAGAAGGTCGCGACTTTATTAAGCCCGTAAAGCCCAAAACTATTGCTAAGTCCATTGCGATCGGTAATCCTGCCGATGGTATCTACGCCGTTGAGCAAGCCCGCAATACCAACGGTCATATCGAAGCAGCCACCGACGAGGAAATCATCGAGGGTATGAAGCTATTGGCGGAAACCGAAGGTATCTTTACCGAAACCGCTGGTGGTACCACGATCGCCGTTCTGAAGAAGCTGGCAGAACAGGGCAAGATTAACCCCGATGAGACCACCGTTGCCTACATCACCGGCAACGGACTCAAGACCCAAGAGGCAGTTCAAAGCCATGCCGGCGAGCCCCTCACCATCGAGCCTAAGCTAGACAACTTCGAGCGTGCTTGGGAGCGAGCACAAACTCTGGAGCGTCTGGAGTGGCAGCAGGCTTCTGTATAGTCACGGCGTGTGCGTAGTCACGATATGCTCACCCTTGGCTTGAGTTGGGCCCTGCGGCGACGCTTCAATTGATGCCTTAACTAACGCATTCCGATCGCATTGGGAGGTTGGCCAGCCTGTCTCGGGCAGCTGCCTCCCCCTTTCGTGATGTAATATTTTTGTTCGATTCCATTCGTTCAATTCCTTGTCCGAACTTCCACAAACCTCGTTCGACCGTTTTCAAGTAAGTAGCACCATGGCAGTCAAAGTTTTAATTCCGACCCCCCTACAAAAGTTCACCAACGACCAGGCGGAAATCCAGTGTGACGGTGCCACGATCACCGAACTGATTGAATCCCTTGAAGCGTCCTGCCCCGGCATCAAGGCTCGCCTGTGCGACGATTCCGGCAAGCTACGCCGCTTTCTCAACTTCTATGTGGACAGCGAAGATATCCGGTTCCTAGACAACATGGACACCAAACTTGAGGATGGCGCTGAGGTCAGCATCGTTCCCGCCGTCGCTGGGGGCTAAGGTACGCCGCATTGTCCACCGGACCGCATTCCCGGTAGCGTTTCTGTCCTACGTTCAGAAAGGTTGCCAGGGCGATCGCCCCGTTACCCGCCATAATTTAAAGAACCTTTGCTAGAAATATCTTTGCTGGAAAGTTAATTGCCATGGCAGACGAGAAAGAGAACAAAACTGCAGAGTCTTCTGAAGGTTCCCAGGAAGCCCAAGCTGCTGTTGCAGATCAGCCTAAGCCTGCAGAATCAAAAGCTTCTGAGCCCGAAAAGGTTGAGACTAAAGAGTCTTCTCCAGAAAAAGAAGCTCCTGAGCCCGCGGCAAAGCCTGAGGTGAAAGCAGAGGCGGAAGCCGACACTGAAGACGTTGAGGCAAAGCCCGCAAAAGCTGAAGTTAAAGGAGTAGAAGCTGCCAAGCCTGTGGAGAAGGACGAGGCGAAGGCAGAGTCAGCAAAGGAAGCTGCTCCTAAAGCAGATGCGGTAGAGAAGAAGCCCGCAGAGAAAAAGGAAGGCGCTAAGCCCGCTGCGGATAAAGCTGACGCGGAAAAGGCCGCTCCTAAAGCAGAGGCAGCGGAGAAGAAGCCCGCAGAGAAGAAGCCTGCTGAGAAAAAAGAGGCTAAGCCTGCTGAGAAAAAAGAGGCTAAGCCTGCTGCGGATAAAGCTGATGCGAAGAAGGAAGCTGCGGCTAAGAAACCGGCGGCGAAGAAGAAGGCTAAGCCTCCCAAGCTTGAGGACAAGCCCTTTGAGGAATTTGTGAAAGAGCACTACCTACCGGAGTTGGAGAAGGCTTTGGTGGCGCAGGGGATGGATGATTTGACCCTATCCTTTGCTAAGGAGCCAGTGGCGGTGGGTGGATTGCCGGGGGCTGGTTTGTGCTCTCAGGTAATTGGCAATTGGTTTAGCGGCGATCGCGAGTTTCGCGTTTACTTCCCCAAGGACGACATCAAAGGGATCAAAACTTTTTCCTATGCGGAAACGGGGTCGTCCAGCAGTATTCTCGAGTCTTTCTTAATCGACGAGCGGAAAGTGACTTTAGATTTGCTGGTCTCTGGCGTGGTTCTGCGGTTGCAGGCGCAAAAGTGGATTGGCCGAAATTAAAGCCTGCCACTGACCATTGCAATTCGACTGACTACTAAAATTCGATGCTCACAGGGGTTTAACCCTTGATATTGTGCGGGCGCGTCCATCAAGCTTTTAGCGTTCAACTGATGGCGCGCCTATCTTTTTCCCCGTTTACAAAAGCTGCCCTAGCTATGACTGCAAAATCCCTGCTGCCGTTGCCTCCCGGCAAGTTTGGCCTGCCCGTTGTGGGTGAGACCATCGCTTTTTTTACCAATCCTCAGTTTTCTACCGATCGCCACCAGGAATACGGTCCCATCTTCAAAAGCCGGATTCTCAACCAGCCTACGGTGTTTTTTAAGGGAGCGGAGGCCAATAAGTTTCTGTTCGCCCAGGAAAATAAAACGATGGTGTCTAAGTGGCCGGAGAGCACGGCGACGTTGTTAGGACCGGCGTCGTTGGCGGTGAAAACGGGGCAGGGACATCGGATTCGGCGGCGGTTAATGGTGCAGGCGTTTCGACCGCGGGCGCTAGAAGCCTATGGCATTGGCATGGATGCGATCGCCCGAGATTATTGTGATCGCTGGCTTCAATTAGGGGAATTCGCCTGGTATAGCGAGTTTCGGGATTACACCTTGGATGTGGCGTGTAAGCTGCTGGTGGGACTGGATGAGGGATCGAAAACGCGGCTGGGGGAGCTTTACGAAACCTGGGTCGGTGGATTGTTTAGCCTGCCGATTCGGCTGCCTTGGACAGTTTTTGGTAAGGCTCTGAAGGCGCGGGGAGAACTGATTCAGGAAATTACTGGGATTATTCGCGATCGCCAATCTCAAACCCCTGATCCAGGCGAAGAAGCGCAAGATGCCCTAGGAATGCTGCTCCAGGCGGAGGATGAGGACGGCAACCGGTTGAGTTTGGATGATTTATGCGACCAGGTTTTGGTGTTGCTGTTTGCGGGGCATGAGACCCTGACTTCGGCGCTGGCATCGTTCTGCTTGCTGGTGGCGCAGCATCCTGAAGTGTGGGAAAAGCTGCGGGCGGAGCAGAAGGCGGTGGGATGGAATCCAGAGCGATCGCCCAATCAGGACCAGCTCAAAGCAATGACCTATTTGGACTGGACCATGCAGGAGGTGTTGCGGTTGGTTCCTCCGGTGGGGGGCGGCTTTCGAGAAGCGATCGCGGATTTTGAGTACGGCGGCTATCGCATTCCCAAGGGCTGGAGCGTGCTGTACCAAATCAACCGTACCCACGATGACCCGGAGCTATACGACGACCCGGACTGCTTTAACCCAGACCGCTGGAATCCCGGGGGCGAAAAATCCAACCCTGGCTTTGGGGGCTATATTCCCTTTGGCGGCGGTGTTCGGGAGTGCCTAGGTAAGGAATTTGCGCGATTGGAATTGCGCATTTTAGCGGCGCGATTGATTCAGCTTTACGACTGGGAATTGGTGCCGGAACAGGATTTAAGCTTTGTTATTGTGCCAACGCCGCGCCCTCGCGATAATCTGAAAGTCCGCTTCACTAAGCGCTAGCAACAATTAATGCGCTGAAGAATTTGGATGAAAAACAGAGGGTGCGTGAACAGGCCCCTCTACCGTTTGTTTTTCGGGGTTTTGTTTTTCGGTACTTTGTGATCGTCATGTCTACTGATTATCTTGAACGGATTCTGACGGCTCGTGTTTATGATGTGGCGCAGGAATCGCCGCTGGAGACGGCGCCGAAATTGTCGATTCAGTTGCGGAATCATGTGCTGCTGAAGCGGGAGGATATGCAGTCGGTTTTTTCGTTTAAGTTGCGAGGCGCTTACAACAAGATGGCGTGTTTGCCACCGGACGTTTTGGCGCGGGGGGTGATTGCGGCGTCGGCGGGGAACCATGCTCAGGGGGTGGCGTTGGCGGCGCAGCGGTTGGGAACCCAGGCGACCATTGTGATGCCGGTGACCACACCAGCGCTGAAGGTGGAGGCGGTGCGCAATCGGGGGGCGAAGGCGGTGTTGTTTGGCAATACTTACGACGATGCCTGTGCCCATGCGCGATCGCTGGAGCAGGAGCAGGGACTGACTTTTGTCCATCCCTTTGACGACCCCGATGTGATTGCGGGACAGGACACCATTGGTATGGAAATTTTGCGCCAGTGGCAGCAGCCGATCCATGCGGTGTTTGTGGCGATCGGTGGCGGTGGGCTGATTTCTGGGGTAGGGGCGTATATCAAGCGGCTGCGACCGGAGACGAAAATTATCGGGGTGGAACCGGTGGATGCGGATGCAATGACGCGATCGCTCGCAGCAGGAGAACGGGTTCGTCTAGATCAGGTGGGGCTATTTGCCGACGGAGTAGCAGTGCGCCAGGTCGGTGAAGAAACCTTCCGGCTGTGTCAGGAATACGTGGACGAGATTTTACTGGTCAGCACCGACGATACCTGTGCGGCAATTAAGGACGTGTTTGAAGATACGCGGTCGATTGTGGAGCCTGCCGGGGCATTGGCGATCGCCGGAGCCCGAGCCTATGTGGAAAAAACGGGGATTCGCGATGAAACTCTGGTGGCGATCGCCTGTGGGGCCAATATGAACTTTGACCGGCTGCAATTTGTGGCGGAGCGGGCTGGTTTAGGTGAGCAGCGGGAAGCAATTTTTGCAGTTACGATTCCCGAAACGCCGGGTAGTTTACGGCGCTTTTGTAACTGTATGGGCGATCGCAGCCTAACTGAATTCAACTATCGAATTGCTGATACGAAAACCGCCCATATCTTTGTGGGGGTTCGTATTGCTAACCGTGAGGACGGATTAGAGGTAAAACAGGCATTTGAGGGGGAAGGATTTGACGTATTAGAGTTAACGGACGATGAGCTTTCTAAGGTGCATTTGCGCCATATGGTGGGGGGGCGATCGGCGTTGGCGGAGCATGAGTTGCTTTATCGATTTGAGTTCCCTGAGCGTCCTGGAGCGCTGATGGATTTCGTAGAAGCAATGAGTCCGAACTGGAATATTAGTTTGTTCCACTATCGAAATAACGGCGCGGACTACGGGCGAATCGTGGTGGGAGTTCAGGTTCCTAAGTCAGAGAAACCCCAATGGCAAAAGTTTCTGGACACCTTAGGGTATCGCTACTGGGATGAGAATAATAATCCCGCCTACAAACTATTCCTTGCCTAGCCTGCGAAGGTTTTCATTCTCATCTTGATAGCCGGTTTCGGTTATTTCAAGGATGCTTCAGGGACGCTGAATAATTTGCTCTCGAATTCGACGTCGTTGGCTAGGGTTGATCGCCACCAGCCGCACAAAATCCTTTGTATGCTCACCCAACGCAGCAGAAACTAGGGCGATCGCCTCAGCTTCCGCACCGCTACCAGGGTCAACGGTCCCGAAACACTCCCAATGATTTGCCCGGAAGCGCCGTTGGTTTGCGTGCTCCACCCCCAAACGCAGACCGCTGTTGATAATGCCTTGGACCTCCGTATGTACCGCCATATCCAACGCTGGCGAAGACGTTGGAATTGTGGGCATCGTAATCGCTGGAGATGATGGTGGCTGCGACTGAGCGTTTTCTGCTGCCGGCACTGTGGCGTAGGGGCGCGATCGCCCATTGCCGTTAGTCGCACCCGAACTGTGAGAATTTTCTGACCGATATTGGTTATAGGCTTCCACCAGGTGAAGCTCCTGGATTTTTTGCTGCTCTGCTTCTAATTCTTCTCCATAGGCGATCGCCTCTGTCAGCGTCAGAGGAGGTAGCGTGGGCGTAGGCAATGTTGTGCCCGTCGACTTTCTGCCGCTTTGAGCCTTTGCCAAATGGGACGACAAATTCTCTAGCCCCACCTCTGCCATCCACTTCTCCACCCAGTGGTCATAGGCGCGGGACTTAATCGCTCCAAAAAAGTCCACCGACTGCTCAGAAAATCGATCCAATAACTGCCCCACATCCCCCCTCGGCAGACTCACATCGCTAAATACTCGCGCTAACGTCTCCAGACGCTCCTCCCGCGTCGGCTCCCAATAAAACTTACCCATACGCCCATCCCGCAACAGCGGCGCATACAGCGTCCCAAAATCATTCCCCGTCACCACAATGGGAATCCGCTGCACCGGCTCACTGTCATAACTGCCCGGAAGCTGCACGTTCGTCGGATTATCGGCGATATTCATCAGCGTGGCATTCACCAGCTGCGTATTCACCGTGTACTGGGTCATGCGGTCAAAACGCCCCGCCCCCGCATCAATATCGTTAATCAGCACCACCGCCATCTTTCCGCGCAGTTTCACCAACTCCGACGCCTCGCGATAGCGCAACCGCAGCAGCCGTGCCGGATCGCCCGCATCGGGACTCTCCAACTCACCGCCGGACATATGCACCACGTTGACCCCCATGCGCTCAAATACCAGGTTGCATTGGAAGGTTTTGCCCTCGCCCTTTTTGCCGTGGATTCCAAGGATTAGCGGCACCGGTACCTGATTCAGCCCTAGATAGTTCTTGGTGAGATGCAGCGCCACTCGGTGGGTAAATCTTGGGGAAACGTAATAGTCCATAAGGTATAGAAGAACTTTCAGAGCGAAGTGGGCGTCACTAAAGCCAGTGCTACTGCCTGTAGGGTGTCAGAAATAAACGGGGTTGAAGAAATGATGTCTGGGGAAAAATAGCCAAATAGCTATTGGAACTTTCAAGGAAATTTTCTATGAAACATTGAAGAATAGAGCTCGATTCTTGGCGGGCAAATTTCCCATAGGTATTGTGGAGCATGTTGAGCACTGTGACCAGGCTGCTGTAGTTGGTTGGATCAATAGTGGTCGGGTCAATAGTGGTTATTTCATCGAGACTTTGGTGCCAGCAAGGAATTGGTGTCAATCTCCGGATTACCCCCTTAACGGAACGAGTAAGTGAAACAGGTGTGTAGGTTGATACCAATAACGGATGAAGGCAGCGAAGTACTAACCGGAGCATCTCCAAGGCGGGATATTGGTAAGGCTGCTGCACTTCGGCTGATAGTGGACTGGCTGGCAACACCTCAGCATTCTCGCTAATATTCACATAAAGGATAAAATCAATTTCTGTTTTGATAACCGAGAACGCCTGAAGAGGCATGAGCAACAGGGCATGAAATTCCGTTTCTCCAAGTAAACTTTGACACCTAAAGAGGCAGCTTGATACTTAAGCTAAGATAGGCGTGCCCGCTAACTTCAAGCTTGAATTGGTAAAGCCTAGTGGGGTGCTGTAATGGCTGACAATAAACAATCAGGGGCTTTGAGTCGTTCAATCGCAGGGGATAGTGAGTCTTACGTAATACCACGATCGCAACAGGTGCTGAAGCGGGCGATCACTTTGTCAGATGGGCAGTTTTCTCTGGTGTTGGTGCGCTGTAATTACGCCTCGCTGGAGCAAGCTTGGGTTGAGCGACTGCCAAAGGGGATCCTGCGGCAGTCGCTCAACCCAAGCTTGCTCCAGCGAGGCGTAA
>JBCCTE010000115.1:0-7699 GCA_039198915.1 Cyanobacteria bacterium P01_D01_bin.73
ACGAACACTACCATTGCGATCGCCCCAACTAATGGCAGTAGAAACATTTCGAAGTAGGCACCGGGTACGATTGTTACTAAGCTGAGCACGATAAAGCCCAAAATAAATGCCAGGGCAATAATCAGACCAACCACAATAACAAGAGGTACTTTGGATAGGGTTTTTCCTAACGCTTTAAAGGCATTTACAGGTTTACCCAAAATGGATCGTTCAATAAGGACTGCGGTAGCTAGACTGAGCCATATAAAAGCGATAGATATAACAGTAAAGATGACGCTGAGAGGGACGATGATTTTGCTGATCAGCGGCATGAATACCTCGACAACCTGCTCGGGATCTGGGGGTTCAGTTAGTTGGGAATAGGCGGTTAATGCTTCTCCGAGCTCGGTAAACTGCTCGGTAAAAGGTAGTACAGAGAGGAGGATCGTCACGAGGGGAACAACGATGTAAAACAGCCCAAAAAGGATGGCTAAAGAACCAATATTCTTTTTAACTTCTTTAAAGGTGACATCGATATACCCATCAATAGTGAGCTGAGCATCGTGCAGTTTTTCCAGGCGATTCATAGTGGCGGACCGAGTTAGTTCGGAAAAGCTTGGGGGAGTTGCTTGCGTACAGAAATTCATGCTTGACCGCAGCATAGCCTACGCTTTTTGCTGGTATCGAGTGGGTCACAGATTGTTGTAATGATTTTTTTCTTTGTTTAGTGATGGGTGAATTTGATGGGTGAGGTTTGTGCGCTGGGGTTGGATATTGGGCGGCGGCGAATTGGGTTGGCAGGATGCGATCGCCTGGGATTGACGGCGGTTGAATTGCCAACATTAACCCGAACAACAATGGCGGAAGATATTGATGCCCTTGGTGCTGTGGTGCGCGATCGCCAGGTGAATCAACTGGTGATTGGGGTTCCCTATGCGGGAGATGGCAGCTTGGGAAAACAGGCGCAGCGCACGAAAAAGCAGGGACGAAAGTTTGCGAATGCGCTGGACTTGCCTATTGCTTGGGTAGACGAGCGATGCACTTCGGTGACGGCGGAATCGATGCTACGCGATCGCGGTATTGATCCGGCATTCCATCGCGATCGCATCGACGGTTTAGCGGCGGTATTAATTCTGCAAGCCTGGCTTGATGAGCAACGGGCAGATAAACAGTGAGCTGATGAAACTTGAAGACGCTGACGGCTTGGCTTGGGGGCTGGATTTTTTACTGCACCTATATTGCCTGCATTTCGTTGCTGCTTTGCTCTGGCGCCCCCGATTCTGGTGCTTCTGGTAGGGAGTCGGGATCGCTTTGCTCCGCGTCAGACGTGTCGTTGAGTTGGTGGCGAGACTGCTCCAGGTTGATGGGCTTGAGGGTTTCGTAGTACTGACAGTTATTTTTGCCTTTGCTCTTGGCGGACAGCATGGCATAATCCGCCGCGGCAATAAGCTGGTCGGGGGTTGCCGCATCTTGAGGATAGAAGGCAATGCCGATGCTGACGGTGACGGTGGCGCTTTTCTGTTGGGCTGAGGCGATCGCCCCATTCCCTGTCTGCCCATTCCCTGTCTGCCCAGTTTCTAGATTTCCGGTTTCTATTTGCTCAGTATTTCCGTGGTTTGACTCTCTGGGGGAAACGTAGGCGCTGGCAGGGCGATCGCCGCTTAGGGCAAAGGGCTTTGCGATAACGTCGATAATTTTGTTGCCGACCCGCTCCGCCACTTCAGGGTAGGGAACCCTCGGCAGCGCCACCACAAATTCATCTCCCGCCAGGCGAGTGATAACATCTCCCCCCCGCAAAATCTCCACTAGCCGCCTCGCGGTTTCCACCAAAATTTCATCCCCAGCCTGATGCCCCCAGCGATCATTAACGGCCTTAAATCCGTCCAAATCGAGGAAAAGAATCCCCAGCGTTTCCTCTTGCTTCTGGGACTGCTCAATGAGTCGATGCAGCTGATGGTCGAGGTACTGGCGGTTTCCTAAATTTGTCAGAGGATCGTGGGTCGCTTTATGCTGCAATTCCTGTTGCGATCGCTGTAGCTGTTCGTTGTAGCGCCGCAGTTCTGTCGCCCGTCGGGTCAATCGCTTCTCCAGCCGTTTTTGTGCCGTCACATCCTGAAGGGTGCCCACTAAAAAGCAATTGCCCGCCCGATCGCAGTGGAGCGATCGCTTCAGAATCACCGTCAATTCCCGCCCGCTGCGGCTTAAGAAATTCGCTTCCTGGACTTTATGCTTGCCCTGAATCGTCAAATTCTGGTCCAGCATGTCAAACATCGCCGCCGATGATGGAGGCAAAACTGCATCTGGACGTTGATTAATCAACTTGCCCAAGGGATATCCCATCAGCTCCTCAAAAGCAGGGTTTAGCACAACCCAGCGATGGCTACTATCCTGAACAAACACCGGCTCCGGCACCGCTGCAATAATGCTATTCAGAAAGTCCTTAGAACGCTCCAGCTCGTACTGCTGCTGGGCATTTAGGATCGTCACAATAATTAGCCCTGTAAAACCACCCAACAGCGGTGGCACCACCGGAATCCACACCGCCCACAACAGGCCGGTGTAGCCCAACACCGCAAGCTGCAACGCTCCCACTAGCCCCCAGATGGACGTACGCAATGGTGATCGCCCATAGGCCGCTAGTCCGACCCCCGCCATACACCATGCCAGAATCCATAGAATCTCTGCCCCCTCGGACCAGGAGCTAATGGTTTGGCGATCGCCCCGCCCCAAATCCAGCAACTGAGCCGCCAACTGCGCCTGCACCTCCACCCCAAATACCGGCCGCCCCGTCTCAAAAGTCGAACTGGAATAGGACGTATGAAACATATCCTTAATGCTGTTAGCCACCACCCCCACCAGAACTACCCGGTGATTCAGCAGCTGTGGATCAAAATTACCGTCCAAAACATCCCGCGCCAAAATCATCGGCACCGTGCCCCGACCGCCACGAAAATCAGCAAAAATTTGATAGCCTCCCGCATCCTCGCCCTGGTAACCGCCGCTATTCTCCTCAAGGGGCCGCAACATAGTCGGTCCCAAGCGCACCAAGTCAGGATTCTGCTCGTCCAAAGTCGTAATAATGCCGTCCGACTTTAAATAATGCTCTGCCAGCTTCAGGGGCAAGCTTTGATGCCCCTTTTTTTCCTTATCCCACCAGTACAAAACGGAACGCCGCAGCCGCCCGTCAGTATCAATCACCATATTGTTAAAACCAACCTGCCCCTTGCTCGCAAGAATCGCTGGTGGTCTAACCTCCGGCGTCTCCTTATCCTCCATACGACGAATGCCATACAAATTAGGGAGATCTTTAAACACCTGAGTCAGCTCTTCTCTGCCGTTACCGATGGGAGTGTCTCGATAAATATCAAGACCGATCACCGCAGGATTGGCATTCGTAATACTGGTCAATAGCTGAGCCAACAGCTCATCGCTAATCGGCCAAGCTCCCGACTGGGCTAAAAAATCTTCGTCAAAGCCCACCACAATTACAGGGGCAGAATCAGACGTTGGCCGCAATCGAACCATCAAGTCATAGGCATCTAGTTCTAATCGTTGGAGAAGACCCAAACTTCGCAGGGTCAAGGTCGAGAGGACCATGCCAAGACCAACGCTAATTAAACGCTTTAGAGGGGGACTCCAATGGGCTGGTCGGCGCTTAGGAAGTGAGTGCTTTTGGCGTAATGGAAGCTCTGGGAGGTTGCTGATCGGGACATCAGGCAAATCTCCATTGCGGCTGATATGCGGATCTATTCGGTTCTCTGGATCCTGCGAGGGCGGTGAACCGTGACTGTTTTGTCGATTAGTTTTTCGAAAACCAGACATGGACCCCGAGAGCGAAAAAATGTGTAGTCGTGACGTTGCGGCTCAGTCTTTGTCGCCGCGTTATTTGTCGCTGCGCTTCTGCAATTGAATTTATGATGTTCGATTTAATTTGGGTCTGAATTCACTAGACTTTTTCCAAAGCCTCTTTTTCAGAGCTTCTGGCGATGTTGACAACGCTGGTAATCCAGATTCGACTAGTGGAAAAGGCTAGTATGCTGCATCTTGGCGCGCAGCTAAATCAATTAAGTTTTAAGCTGGCGTTTCAGCTCATAACCTCTAAGCCTAAGAGCAGCGATGCTCTTAATCCCTAGCGTTCTTTCATTTAAACAAATTTATTTAAATGGACACGGTGCTGGTTGCCGTCCGGAATTTTGAAATCTAGTTGACGATGCACCCTCAATGCCATGCTTCGAAGGATACCGGCAAGGGTAGGTGATTTTCTTGGCTGGATACGTTAATTATCAAACACCTTACTGGGTGTTCTGATTTATCCAGACAGGTTGGGGTATCCCCGATGGAAGCCTAAGGGATGACTGAGGTTTGAGTAGATGCCTGAGGACGGTTTTGAGCAAGGTCTCAGTGACTTTGCCGTAAGACGGTTGGACTGCCGGCGCGAAACGGCTAGCGCGATCGCCGACGGAGGGCGCGGGTGGCTAATCCTTCCCGGCGACGACGGCGGCGAGACTGCCGTTCTCGGGCCATGGCGATCGTTTCGTAGGAGGACTCGCGAGTGTCTTCGCCCTTTTCGTCAGTAAACATGGGGCGAAGTTTAGGTGGCTTGAACTGATGTGGCTCTTGCCACCACACCATTGTGACCGCAGCAGAGATGCCCCCGATCAGCGCCAGGATCAGTGCTCCCAACTCGTTATATCGGGCTGCCAGTAGGGCCAGCCAAAATAGTAATGTCCAGACGAGTGCAGTGAAAAAGTATCTCACGGACTTCTTCCGTTTTTCTTTCGTAACTGTGAGGGAGATTAGGTTGAAGCCCCAGAGAGGTCAGCCTTGATCAATGGCGTTCCAATTCTAGCGCTAGGTTAGTTGGATGGTGCCAATCTTGACGTGCGCCACAGTCTTTAGCCGTGGATTTAGGCTAATTGTGGCTTGAGTTCGCGGGTTGTGTCGATGGTTTGGGCGATCGCCATCTCTTCCGCGGTCAAGGGTTCGGCATTCGCAAGCTGTTGATCTAGTAGGTCCACGGTGGCGTCGGCGATATCTCCGGTGCGATCGCGCAGCCGCTGAGCAAGCACTTCTCTGGGAGTGGCGCAGGCAATAATTTTTACGTCAATGCCCGCGCCTTTAGCGGCGTTAATCACCGACTGGCGCAGGGCATGGCGATCATATTTGGCGTCCAGAATTACCGTATATCCTCGCTGCACTAGCTCGATGCCCAAGTCCTGAAGACGCTGGTAGGTTTTGGCGCTCATCCCGGCGGTGTAAAGGGAGGCGGGACCGCGATCGCCTAGGGGAACATTGCCCAGATGTTTTCGGACGGCGTCGGAGCGAATGATGATGGTTTTCTGGGCTTGTCCGTGCTCTTGGGCGTAAATTTCGGCGAGCTGTTTGGCGATCGTGCTTTTGCCGGAGCCGGAGACACCGGACATAATCAGCAGCTTGCCCTCGGTGGCGTTCTTGGTGGCGTTGGTGTAGGCGTGGGCTTGGGTGTAGTAGGCGGCGGCGCTTCTGTTGGCTGCTTGGCGATCGCCCTCGGGAACCCCCGTATCGTCCAGCAGAAACGAGGTTACTTTTGCCCGGACGTAAGATTGGCGACTTAGGTACAGGGGCAATACTCCCAGCCCCTCCCAGTCGCCCGTGCGCTCCACGTAAGTATTCAAAAATAAATTCGCCAGGTCGGAGCGCCCCCGATGGTCCAAATCCATCACCGTAAACGCCACGTCGTACATCACGTCTACAAACCGAAACTGCTCGTTGAACTCGATGCAGTCAAATAGCGCCACCTTGTCCTGCCACAGGCAAATATTGCCCAGGTGTAAGTCGCCGTGTCCGTTTCGAATCCAATGGTTATCCACCCGACTTTGGAGCAGCTCGCCGTTGTTAGCGAAAAACGCATCGGTCCAAGCTCTGGTTTCGTTGTACTGCCTCTGGGTTTGGGGACCGCCGATATAGCTTTCGGTTTGCTTAAAATTTTGGTCCAGCGTGGACTTCACCCGATCCGCGGTGCCGTAGCTGCGAATGGTCTTGTCGGTGGGGGCGCTGAGGTGGAACTCTGCCACCCGTTTCGCTAGCTCGACAATGCGATCGCTGGGCAAATCCCCGGCATCAAAACGGGTGCTCAACAAATCTTCCTGGGGAAACTGGTGCATTTTGACCGCATACTCCACCGGCTCACCAGCGGCCTCAAAACTGTAGCTATCACCCGCGCCACCGTAAATCGGCACCGTTTCCACGTAAAGCCCCTCAACTCCGCGCTTATTTAGCTCAATCTCGCGATCGCAAAACATCTTGCGCCGCTCCAGGGTGGAATAGTCCAGAAAGCCAAAATCCACCGCCTTTTTCACCTTGTAAACCCAATCCCCGGTCAGCAGAACGTAGGACCCGTGGGTTTGTACCAGCTTCACGGGCTCCGTTACCGGGTGGGGATAAAACGCCGGCTTGAGCATGGACCGAATAACGGCGGGCAAACTGGTTTCCATGGGGTTAGGGTGGGGCAGGTAGCGATTCGATAATACAGCCCACCCCGTCGTGAGTTTGGTCTGAATTTGGTAAAGCCTTTGGCAAGACAGAATGCGATCGCGAAAATCTGGCGTGAATCAATTGCCGTAGCCCGACGGATTTTGACGGAGCTAATTCGCCGCAAACGCAGCTTGATTTTTTGGGCAGTGTTTCCCGTCGCCATCCTGATTCTGAACGGACTAATTGTGGCGGAACGGGCAAAAATCGACGTGGAAATTGCCTTTGAACAAACGGCACCCACCACCCTTGTCGGCGCGGCATTGTTCTTTAGCTGTCTTGGCGGAAGCGTTGCCACATTGGTCGCCGAGCGGGAGCAGCAAACCCTAAAGCGTTTGTTTATTTCCCCCCTCAGCGGCGTCAGCTATTTCATCGGGATTTTTCTCGCCCACGCGGTGATTGGCATTGGGCAGGGAATTTTGGTGTACACCGTGGCGGCGTTTTGGGGCGCTGAATTTACTGGCTCGGTGGGGTGGGCGATCGCCATAATCCTCCTCAGCATCGTGTCCTATGTAGGTCTAGGATTTTTACTAGGCACCCAGCTAGCCCGCCGCACCGAAGACGTGAATGCACTGGTAGCAGCCTTCGGCGTTCCCTTGCTAATTCTTGGAGGAGCATTTCTGCCCGCTTCTTTCTTTCCCGAAACTCTGCTAAACCTTGCCCAGTTCAACCCCATTTACCATATGACCGAAGCCCTAAGTGGTGCGACAGTCGGCGAGGCGGAGTGGGAGGAACTATCGGGGCATTTGGCGTTTTTGTCGGGCTTTGCGATCGCCATGGCAATCCTCGGTTGGCTATCCTATCGGCGCATGTTGCAGGTTGAACGACGTCTATGAAACGGTCTGCCGTGGCTCAATCTTCTAAACCCGTGCGATCGCCCCTACGGTATCCCGGCGGCAAATCCAGAGCGGTTAAATTTATCCTGCCCCTGATTACTGAGCTAATGGGCGATCGCCCCACCCTGGTTTCGCCATTTATCGGGGGCGGATCCATCGAGCTAGCCTGCGCCGCCCAAGGGATTACCGTCTATGCTTACGACACCTTTCAACCCTTGGTTGCCTTCTGGACTTCCCTGCTTAAAGATCCAGTTGCGATCGCCCAGGAAGTGCAGAAATACTATCCCCTGACCCAGCGCGAGGATTTTTATCAGTTGCAAAAGAAGCACGAGGATGTGGCAAACGACTATCAAGCCATCCTGTTTTTTGTCCTA
>JBCCTE010000116.1:0-7689 GCA_039198915.1 Cyanobacteria bacterium P01_D01_bin.73
GCTGGTCGTCTCGTACTGTTAATTGTTGAAATTACTATAGATATCAACAGATAATAAAGAAGCCTTACCTCTCGGTTGCGTATTGTCAAAGACTTACTCCTTATGTGTTCTAGTGCCCTTCGTATCCTAATCGTTGAAGATAGTCTTGGAGAAGCGCGCCTGTTGCAGGAGTTTTTAAAACTAGCTGGGAAAGGTTACTGGGTATTTCACTGCGTTACTCGATTAAGAGATGCAATCTCTGATTTAAGTTATTCAAAGCTTGATGCTGTTGATGATGTAACTAATGTAATTGGACAGGGTGTGCCATCTGGCTCTTGTAAGTTTTCAGACTCTTCTCAAGGGGAAATAAATCGCTACAAGAAGAATTCTCCTGTTCCCTTCGATGTTGTGCTGTTGGATCTGAGTCTTCCTGATAGTCAAGGGCTGGCTACTGTCTCGCGTTTAAGTGAGGCGATCCCTTCTGTTCCCATTGTGGTCCTAACGAATTTTAAGGACGATGAGTTGGCGCTGGATGCCATTCGGTGTGGAGCGCAGGACTATTTGGTGAAGGGGAAGCTGCATCCAGAGGTGCTTTCTCGGGCGATTCGCTATGCCATTGAACGCAAGCGAACTGAGGAGGAACTTAAGCATGTTAATGAAACTTTGGAAGAGCAGGTGAGCGATCGCACCCAAGCCCTAGTCCAGAGTAATCAGTCCCTAGTCCATGAAATAGAGCGTCGTCAGGGGCTGGAAGGACGGTTGGTGATGGAGAAACAATTGGCGGAGGTTGCTCTCCATTCCATCGGTGATGCGGTCATTGTGGTTAATAAGCTTCGGCAAATACAGTCCTTGAATCCGGCGGCTGAGCAGCTCTTTGGCTGGACGGCATCGTCTGCGATGGGATTCCCTTGTGAAGAGGTGTTAGAGCTGGATTATGGTGAGGTCCGCCGGACTTTGGCGGATGGATTTCAGCGGGTCTTTGCGTTTGGCGATCGAGTGACCGGTGCTGGCTGTCTGAATTTTGTTAACCGCCGAGGGCAGGCGTTTATTTTGGAGATTTCGATCGCCCCAATCCGCCTCTATATGGGCAATATCGAGGGAGCGGTGATTGTCTGTCGCGATGTGACCGAGACCCAGCGTATGTCCGCTAACTTGGCATGGCAGGCGACCCATGATGCGTTGACCCGTCTGGCCAATCGACGGGAGTTTGAGGAGACATTGATCACAAGCCTCCAGGAGGTGGCGGATGAGCGAATCTCCCATGCTCTGTGCTACCTGGACTTGGATCAGTTTAAAGTGATTAATGATACATCTGGGCATGAGGCTGGGGACGTGTTGCTGTGTCGAGTGGCTCAGTCTCTGATGCGCCTTGTGGGACCGGGGGATTTGCTTGCCCGCCTGGGGGGAGATGAGTTTGGGATTTTGCTGCGCAATTGCACCCTGGGTGAGGCGACGGTGAAGATGCAGGCGATCGTGGAGCAGCTACACAGTCAGTTTGTGTGGGGAGACAATGTTTTCAATATCAGTGCCAGTGCCGGGCTAGTTTTGCTGGAGCAGTCCATTGATGATGTTGCGGGGGCGCTGGGGATGGCGGATACGGCGATGTATCTGTCGAAAGAGGCGGGAGGGAATCGACTAAGTGTCTATCATCCCAATGACCAAATGATCCAGCGGCGGCGCTGTGATATGCAGTGGACATCAAGGATTCGGCAGGCTTTGGCGGCGAATCGTTTTTGCCTATTTTCCCAGTCGATTATGCCGCTCTACCGGGCTCAAGGTGGGGAATATTGCTTAGAGGTGCTGTTGCGGCTACGGGATAAATCGGGCAATTTGGTGCCGCCCTATCGGTTTATCCCCGCAGCAGAGCGGTATGATTTGATGCCTGAATTGGATCGGTGGGTGGTGAAAACGCTGTTGGATCAGTTGACTGAGCATTTGGAGGATGGGTCGCGATCGCGTCCTACTGGCTGGCGTTATTTTGTAAATCTGTCAGGCGCGAGTTTTGATGATGAGTTGTTTGCTGATTTTCTGATTGAGCAGCTACAGCGCCCAATTTTGGAGAGTGTGGACATTTGCTTTGAGGTAACGGAGACGGCGGCGATTTCTAATTTGAACCAGGCGGTCAATCTGATTCAGCGGGTGCAAGCGGTGGGAGGCACCTTTGCGCTGGATGATTTTGGCAGTGGCATGTCGTCGTTGACGTATTTGAATACGCTGCCGGTCAACTACCTGAAGATTGATGGGCAGTTTGTAAAGTCTGTGGCGACGGATCCCGTGAGCCAAGCGATGGTGGAGGCGATTCGGCATATTAGCCGGAGTTTGGGATTAAAGGTGATTGCAGAGGGGGTTGAGGATACGGCAGTGTTGCGCACCGTGGAAAAGTTGGGGGTCGATTATGTGCAAGGGTATGCGATTGATTTGCCCAGTCCGTTGACCTTGCCCTGCCGTAGGGAGCAGTCAAAAGTGTCGTCGCGATCGCTCAATTTGGTAAGTTAGTCGACGAAACTTTTACGAATTCGAGAAAAGCGAAAGCTGAGGCTGTTCATCTGGTGGCGCCGCCGACGGATCCGGCCATTGCAATGTGGGTATGGCTAGATTCTTCGCGATTAAACGCTCTTGGAACTGACGGGCGGTGTGTGGCGAGTGGTCTTCGATTGGGCAGTGGACGAAGAAGTAGAGGGTAATACCTTTGCTGAGCCACCGTTCGGCGCGGTTTGCCCATTCGTCGAGATAGCCCTGATTTTTGGCGGGGTCGGGATGGCTAATAAAACGCACCAGGCTGAAGGGGGCAGTGACGGAGGCGTGGAGAGGGAGGTCTGGTTTGCGCCGTTGGGACAGCGCCTGGGGATCGTCGTCGGGGCTGAGGTTGCGGTAAATCGGACGGGTGTCGAGGATGACTCGGCCGATGTTGTTGCTTAGAAGCAAACGATTGAGGCGATCGCGCCCCTCGGCAGTGAACCAGTCAGGATGGCGCACTTCCACGGCGAGTTTGGCGTCGGTTTGAGCCTGCCAGTGTCCAAGGAAGTCGTCGAGGTCGTCGAAGTATTGCGGGGAGTAGCGTGGGGGCAGTTGCAGAAAGGCGGGACCGAGGCGATCACCTAGCCGATTAATGCGGTCAATAAAGGTCTGCGCGCCGGACCATTGAGGCATCAATAATCCCTGGTGGCTAATGGTTTTGGGGAGCTTTAGGCAAAAGTGGAAATCAATGCCAGAGGGCGCTGGGGCTGGGGTTTGCGATCGCCATTTATCCACAGTGGACGGACTAGGCATACCGTAAAACGTGGTGTTGCCCTCGACGGCAGTGAAGCATTGGGCGTAGGCGGGCAGCATCGCCTTGGGCTGAATATCGGCGGGGAACCATGACCCTCGCCAGCCGGAATATCCCCATACGGCACAGCCCAATCGAAACGGTAAAAGAGAGGAATTGGGGCGATCGCCGGTCATAGTTTCTATCAGTTACTCCCTACAGTTATTGCCTGTTTCTCTATGCAGTTTCGCCGCCTGCTTTTTCGCATGCAAATGTCAAAGTTCAGCGGCTAGATTTTGATTGGGCGATCGCTACTCCAAGCGTAGCCCAAACTAATACTGCCGGGGGGCAATGCCACTTCTTCTCCTGGGGCTTGCGCACTGATCTCAGGATTCTCTCCCTCCATTAGTTTGACCCGTAGTTCACCTTTGGCATTGACACCGACGACCACACCGCAGCGATCGCCCATGGAAACGGGGCAATACAAATGGCTCAGTAGCTCTAAATAATCTGCCAAAAAACTGGTTACGCCTTCACTTCTCCACTGCTGACGTGCCCGTTCTAATCCCCACCAAACTAGCGCCGCCAGTTCTTCTAGGGTTCCAATATCATTCCCTTGACTGTCATTATTAGACTGGCTATTTTCTTCACCAATAACCGTTTTAATATTGGTCCCCGTTTCAGGAACAGGATTATCCCAATTAATACCAATGCCAATTACGGCGCGATTTATCTTGTTACCTTTTAGGCGCGTTTCCGTTAGAATCCCACCCAGTTTTCTCTCGCCGACAACCAGGTCATTAAGCCATTTTATTTTTACTGGCAGTCCGCAATCCCGAAGGATTCTAGCCACTCCCCAGGTTGCACATAGCGTTAACTGCGCCGCATTTTCTACCGGCAACTTCGGCTCGATATACCAGGATAAGTAAAGTCCACCGGCAGGGGATTTCCACTTCCTTCCCCACTGACCTCGGCCCGCTTCCTGCTGCAGAGCGATCGCCACCGTACCAGGCTTTGCCCCCTCCTCCGCCAAGTTCCACAAAACCTGATTAGTCGACTCCACCGTGTCGAAGATATGCAGCGTAGGTAAATCGACCGGATCAGGCAGCGCTTCCTGTAATCGGGCGAAGGCATTGACAAAACGAGCTTGCAGTTCGGACATATAAAGCGTTCGATATTTCCTTGGCTTTGGCTATCAGCAATGGAAAAAGCTAAAAGCTGACAACAAAAAATCGCGAATGTGACCCGTTACTCTTTGGGAACACATTCGCGAAAAGTCTACTATTTGAAACGTCTTTTTCAGATATCTCGATAGTTTTTTAACAACTGTTGGTTCACCGTATTTCGACTGTATTCCAACAGTTTTCCAGCCACAGTGGCTTAACGACGGCGGCGACCACCACCAAAGCTGCGGGGGCGAGCCATGCTGCGGGAACCCATACTGTTGGGTCGGCTGCTGCCAAAGCTGCGTACCGGTTGACGTGCCTGCGATCGCGCCCCTTTGCTGTTGCGAAGATTGCTGCTGCCAAAGCCAGAGCCGCTAGACCGGTTGCTTTGTACCTGCTGGCGAACTCGTTGTCCCAGAGACCGCTTTTTCGGAGCTGCTTTCTTTGCATTTCCAGCCTTAGCGCCTGCCTTAGCACCGGCTTTTGCTGTCTGGCGATCGCGACTCACCTTGCCGGAAGTACGCAGCCGATTGCGATTCTTCACCGCCGCCGGGGGCGCATTATTTTTCTCGCGATAGCTGCCCACCGCTGCCGTGTAGGAATTGCCCACGCCGCCGTAGCCGCGCAGCCCGCCAGCACTGTACATCGGCGGCACGTAATATCGCGGACCAAACATCATATTGGAAACCGCGTTGGCTGCCAGCACCGCCGAGAAAGGCTGCCAGAAGCTGGACTGTTGGCGCACCACAATGGTTTGCTGCTGCCCGGTTTGGGGATCGGTTACCGTTTCCGTCTCGTTGTGGACGTACTCAATTTTGAAGTCCGACGTCAGGTACAAAACGTTAGTGTCACCGCTGTGCTCCAGGTAGGGCGTCTTACCCTCGGCGATCGCCTCATCGGTTAACCGCGCCATCTGCAAATCGTCAGTATTGAAAAACGGCGCAGCGCCCTTCGGCGTATTCAACACCATCAGCCCATAAACCCCATCACCATCGTCATAGGTCGCCTGCTGCACGGGATACTCCCCCGCCGGCAGCTCAGCAGCCCAAGCCGGCAGCGCCAACCCACTGCTAAAGGTCAGCAGGGCGGCAAAAGTCCACGCCCAAAATCGCTTTATCATGTCTCGTCTATTTGCCTAGTTTGTCTCCTCGCACTGACGTATTGTATCGCTTTGAACTATTTCCCAGGGCCGTCACCAATGCCACCGCAGAGGCAACGTCAACGGTCAGAATTTAAACGGTTTTGTCTGGTAACCTGCTGTGGGGATTTACGGATAACTTTTTAAGCGTCCCACTTCTCCGTTCACAGCATTAGAAGCATTCGATATTAGCTATGCGCATTGCGATCGCCGTTCCTCACTTCTTTAAGCCCGACGGTGAAGGCCACTATGGATCTGTCCGCGATGACCACCGACCTCGCGTTGAAGCTCTATCAAAATGCCTAACCAATTTGCATGCAAATTTCGGCGAAAAACAGTTTGACTTCTACTACTCCGACCATATGGAGTTGCGCCCCAATAATCAGTCAACTCAGTTAAAGCTTGATATTTTCCTTTGCACCAAAGATGATTCTCATATCCTTTCTCGGCTAACAGAAAATCGTGAATTTAACGATCTATTTATTCACGTCCCCGTTCAATGCGATGACCCTAAAATGCTGGGTTTTGAATGCCATCAAGTCCTAGCGGATCGACTGGGGGACTATGACTATTACTGCTATTTAGAAGACGATCTTATTATTCACGATCCCTACTTTTTCCAGAAGGTTCAGTGGTTCACTGAACAGATGGGAAGTCAATGTGTTATTCAGCCAAACCGGTTTGAAGTCATGCGATCGCCCCTAGGTCAAAAGGTTTATATCGATCCAGACTTTTAGGCGAATTCAGGTCGCAATCCAGGCTTTGCCCACAACTTCGACGATCAAACAGAATTGCAGGGAAGATTCCTTAACCGCCATATCTCTTTTATCCGAGCGGCTGACCCCCACGCGGGCTGCTTCTTTCTAAATGCGGAGCAGATGGAGAGCTGGTCACGAAAGATATTCTTTCTGGATCGCGATATTCGCTTTATTGGTCCTTTAGAAAGTGCCGCCAGTCTTGGATTAATGAAAGCATTCCGAATCTACAGAGCAGCACCGGAAAATGCGAACTTTTTAGAGTTACAACATCACGGCGTTTGGAATAGCAAAATTTTTATTGCAGATATGGATCACATTATCTTCCCTGCGAGAGAAGCTGATGATGATGATATTTAACTAATAAGTGACAGTCAGTTTTTAGCCAGAAATGAGCAACACTTCCTCCGATATTCTGAAGTCCGAAACTTTAGCAGAACTGGGAGAACAAAAGGTTCTGGAACGACTGCAAAAGTTTTGCCCTGAAGAGGTTATTGGTGATGATGGTGCGGCGATCCCTTGGCAAACCAATTCAGGTGATGCTGGTGATCGCCTAGTAGTAACCACGGATGTGCTGGTGGATGGGGTGCATTTTAGCGATCGCACCACACCGCCCCATTCAGTAGGCTGGCGGGCGGCGGCGGCAAATTTGTCGGACTTGGCGGCAATGGGGGCGGACCCGGTGGGCTTGACGGTGGGCTTGGCGCTGCCGGGGGAGACTCGCTGGCAATGGGTGGAGCAGCTTTATCGAGGATTGAAGGATTGCGGCGATCGCTACAGCGCCCCAATTATTGGCGGCGACCTATGCCGTTCGACCGTGGCAACCCTCTCAATTACGGCGCTGGGGCGGGCAAGGCGATCGCATCTAATCCAGCGCTCGGCACTACAGCCGGGGGATTTTTTAATTGCCACCGGCGTCCATGGCGCATCGCGAGCTGGACTCGAACTGCTGCTAAATCCTGAAACTGGCGCAGCGGTATCGGAACCTCAGCGGCAATCTTGGATTCGTGCCCATCAGTATCCCCAGCCGCGTTTGGATTGGTTGCCCATGTTGAAGATTGTGGAACGGGCGATCGCCGGGATGGATAGTAGCGATGGGCTGGCGGATGCCGTGTTGCAAATGGCGCGGTCAAGTGGATGTGGGGTTGAATTGTGGGGCGATCGCCTGCCGACACCGGCGGGATTAAGCGATTGGGTGGGTCAGGATAAGGCGCAGAATTGGACGCTGTACGGAGGCGAGGATTTTGAGCTGGTCTTGGGCCTGCCAGAGGAACTAATTGCCCAGTTTAATCGCGATTTTTCCTACTACGTAATTGGTCAAGCGGTTATGAAAGAGGGCGTTAAGCTTCTGGAGAAACAAGGTGGGCAGGCGATCGCTCAGCTTTCCCTATCCCAAGGTTTCCA
>JBCCTE010000117.1:0-7686 GCA_039198915.1 Cyanobacteria bacterium P01_D01_bin.73
GTCTAATTTACCGGGCGTTTTCGCTTAGGTAATTGCTCTCAGACCAGGTTGTCAGTATTAAATTGCGTTTGATATTGGAATTTCTAATTGGGCGATCGCCCTGCTCAAAGCCATCGAGAGCGAACCGTAAATTGCTCAGGAATTTGAAGGGCTCGGCGTGCGGGTGGGGGTGTCAATCAGCTTTTGTAGCGTCTGTCCCCAGCGCAGGGCAAGGACGCTGTCGGTAAACGGAATGGTGACGAGCGATCGCCCCTCAGAGTCCGCCCTAGCATCCAAAACCAGCTCAATGGCGATGGATTTTGCTTTGGGGTAGGGATTGTCGTCTAGAGTTTCGGGGGCGATCGCTTGGGGATCAACCAGCTCCTGATCAAGCCGTACCCGTAGCGTCTGAATTTGATCCAAAGACACCGTTTGCAGATTCGTTAAGCCCTGGCGTGTGGGCTTTCCCCAGGTTAGGTGTCGATCCTGCTGTCCCAGCGCCGCTCGCACGTCATACTTCGCCCGCTCAAAATCCACCGCCCACACCTTGTAGGCTTCCAGGCGCTGATATTCATTCCAGCCAGCGTAGGCTAGCCCAATAAAAACCCCCAGCAGGGGCAGCCACATCAGCCCATGAATCATAGAGCGCTCCGTTGTTGTTAATAGCTTGACCGTTGATGCTTAACCATCGGCGCTGTTCGCCTAATGCGTTTCGCTCCTCGCCAAGATCTTACCGATGAAGCACGGTGCGTAATTGGTTTCTTACAAATTGTCGTGACAAATTGCCATATACATTGGCCCGCCCTCTTACCCAGGAGTCTAATTTCCCAGGATTATGTGCAGCTATCCTTTGGCATCCTCGGTGGGGAAGGTGAGGCGATCGCCCACAGATAGCCATAGGTCCTCCGCGGGCTCTGGGATTTTCGTATTCACCGCCAGGCGATAGAAATGCTTGAATTGGTCGCGATTGGCCCACTCTGGCAGTGTTTGTTCTCGTTGGGCTGCCATGGTCTTCTGGAATTTGCGATCACCCTCGCCGGTTCGTGAATCTCGGGTGGGCACAATGCAGCGCTGGCAGGGATAGCACCCTACAAACGGCACTGTCCCCAAGGAAAATGGTTTTAGAGTGCCAGGGGCATCGTAGAGGCAATCCTCCCAAAACGCCGGAACACCATCAATTTCCAAATTGCTGCGAAAGCGACGGCGCAGTTCATCGACAGAAAGGTGAGAATACCACTGAGCAACGGCTTCCAAGGTGGCGGTGCTGACACTGGTAGGTCCCGATGCTTTTACATCATCGGAAAAGCTGCCCTCGCGGCTTTGGCGCAGTTTCACCGGTTGCTGGAGATATCGCCCGATCCAGGTGATGATGCGATCGCGCTCGTGCTCTAACGAAAACGTTGCGCGATCGTCATGCCCCTCAATCCCCAGCGTAATCCGACGGTTCTCCAGATCGTACGTCGATCGCAGGTGATGAATAGCACTGGTTCGCTTCCCATTAATCCAGTACCCCTTTTGGTCCACGAGGGCAAACTCACGGTCCGCCACCAGTGTGCCCGCCGAAGAAACTTGCACTCGGTCAACTGAAATCCCATCCAAAGATTTGATGGGAAAAATATCAATGCGGGCTAGCCGTGGAATCTCCATGATTCTTACCCAATCCAGTGGTTTATGCCCTGTAACTAGGAGGGCTCTGGGGGGAGATCATCGAGATTCAGCCTTGATGCCTGGTTCCGGGTGTGGTGTTCAGCGTTACGGTGGAGGATCAGCCCCCTTTTTTAAAGGGTTGCCCAGTTAGGGTCGCAATAGTAATCAAGCGACGTAACTTAGCGCTGTGCGGTATCGGTGGCACCAATAAAGCCAAGCTCCCGAAGTTGTTGGGTGGCTTTGATTCCCAAGTCGCGGGTGGGGGACTGGCTGCCGACAATTTGCACCAGTAGGGGAATCGCTAGCTCAGGTTTACCCTGGAAGCGGTGTACCAACGCCAGGCGATAGGTTGAGCGATCGCGCTGCTCAGCGGCTTCAAGGGCGCGGCGACGTTGATTTTCAGAAATCTGATTGTCAATGCCCGAATAAGCACCGGCAAGCTGCTGGTGGAAATTGGAGAGCTGATTGAAGATTTGGCGAGCCTGGCGCAGTCGCTGTTCTGCCAGGTCGTAGTTTTGCGCGGTGACGGCGGCTTGGGCATCGTCCAGCAATTGGGCACCGCCGGACAAACTGAGCACGCTGCTGCTTGGTTGTACCTGATCAACGGGAACAAGTTCTACGGGGCCAGTGCCTTCACTAGCGGGCGAGGGGCCCTCCTGGGCGTGGACAATTCCCAGCGGCAGACCGGCGATCGCGATGGATGTCACAGCGATGGCACGTCCCAACTGAGTGTTCATGATGTTTCGAAGGCTAACCATAGTAAACCAGGCCCAAGTTCCGGCAAAGTCTTTAGACATTATTAAACCACTTTTAAGTGCCGACCCTGGTTAAGAACCCAACACGGGACTTTGGCTAACCTCGGCAACACCAGTTAAAACCTAAGGTAGGGCTGTTTTTTGGAGGCGATCGCTTTCCTTCAGTGGGATGTGACTCCAAGCCTGTTTAACAAGTTTGCTTGATATATTTTCTCGTTTGGGTTGCCGCTATGACGACTGCGAATTTCCCCAATTCTGACCTTCCCTTTGATGACGCTAGCGGGTTGGTAATCGATCCGGCAGTGCAGGCGTCCGATGCGGCGAGTTGGGGGCGCGGGGTGGCTCCGGCGGCGCGATCGCTGGTGTTGCAGCGGGGGGGCGATGAGGTGTTGCTGGAGCGCAGTGGCGATCGCTTTGCCGTGGTGCCGAAGGGGTTGATTAATTTCAACTGGGAGATGCTGGCGGGATTTCGGGAATATCGCAGTTTGGGGTTGGGATTGCCGCTGGATGAGGTGCAGGTAGATCCGGCACAGCGAGACTTTGCCATGGAAACGGCGCGGCTTTCGAGGCAGTTTGAGTACGTGAGCCACGTGTACCATCTCGCCAACGAACCCCAGACGCTGTTCTATACGACCAATGAGTTGACGGTGCAGTTTGCCCCTGAGGTGACGGTGGAGGCGGCAGCGATGTTGCTGGCGGGGTTGGGGCTGCGGCAGATTGAGCCCATTGACGGGTTGCCCAATGGGTTTGTGTTTGCCCTGACGGAGCGATCGCCCGCGAACCCCATCGCTCTCGCTAATGACCTAATGGTCAACCCGTCGATACTGATTGCGGAGCCTAACGTGATCGTGCCGACCCAGCGATTCTACACACCTCGGGATAGCTATTACGCCCAGCAGTGGTATCTCAACCATCGCGGCGGTACGGACCTGGCGGCAAATTCCCACATCAGCGTGGAACGGGCTTGGGATATTACTCGGGGATCGCGATCGGTCGTAGTCGCCATTACTGATGACGGCATCGACGTGAACCATCCTGATCTGCGCGGTGCCGGAAAAATTGTTGCCCCGAGGGACTTTCGCGATAACGACTTTACGCCCCTGCCCGGCACCGCTGACGATAGCCACGGCACCGCCTGCGCTGGAGTTGCCGTCGGCGAAGAAACTGGCACCGGCATCGTAGGCGTTGCGCCCGGCTGCGCGATGATGCCCATTCGCACCACCGGCTACTTGGATGATCGCTCCATCGAAGAAATGTTCAACTGGTGCATTGATCGAGGCGCTGCGATCATCTCCTGTAGTTGGGGTCCTAGCTCCGTCTATTTTCCCCTGTCCGCTCGCCAACAGGCGGTGATCAGCAAAGCCGCCACTCGGGGACGCAAAGGCAAGGGCTGCATTGTGGTGTTTGCCTCGGGTAACGCCAATCGACCGGTCAGCGGCGCGGTGAACGAACAGGGCTGGCCGAAAAATGCCGTTGCTGGCACCACGCAATGGCTTTCGGGTTATGCAGTGCACCCGGATGTAATTGCGGTGTCGGCGTCCACCAGCTTGAATCGCAAGGCTGCTTATAGCAACTGGGGTCCGAATATTTCTGTATGTGCTCCCAGTAACAACGCGCCGCCGGGGGTATGGCTGGCGGAAACGGGAAGCATCCTAACCCCGCCGGAAGTGCGTACCTATTTGCCAGGAAAAGGAATTTTTACTGCCGATCGCCTCGGATCCGCAGGCTACAGCCGCACCGACTTCACCGGCACCTTTGGCGGCACTTCCAGCGCCTGTCCAGCGGTGGCGGGGGTTGCAGCGTTGGTGCTGTCGGCGAATCCCAACCTAACGGCGGCGCAGGTGAGGGCGATTCTGGAGGATACCGCCGACAAAATTGTGGACAACAATCCAGATCCCCAGCTCGGTTTCCGCTACGGCACCTACAATTCCCGTGGGCATTCCTTCTGGTTTGGCTACGGCAAGGTCAATGCCTACGAAGCGGTTCGCCGGGCGGCTGGGCTGGGTGGAAATACCGGCGGCACGGGGGGCGGCACGCCTCAGGACGATGTGACGGGACACTGGGCGGAGAGCTTTATTGAGGCGCTGATTGAGCGAGATATTATGAAAGGCTTTGCGGAGGACGGTACGTTTCGTCCCCAAAATGACCTGACTCGTGCTCAATTTGCGGCGCTGTTGGTGAAGGCGTTTGATTTGCCTCTGCGGCGATCGCCCTCACGATTCTGGGATGTTTCCAGCAGCTTTTGGGGCGCGGCAGCCATTGATAAGTGCTACCGCATGGGATTTTTGTCCGGCTTCCCCGACGGCAGTTTTCGCCCCAACGATCCCTTGACCCGTGCTCAATCGACGGTGGCGTTGGTGAACGGGCTGAGTATGACCGGTGGTCCGCTGGATTTGCTGGGGCTCTATAGCGATCGCGACGATATTCCTAATTACGCGAAGGATGAAATTGCCACGGCGACCCTACGCCGCATCGTTGTTGCCTATCCCAGTACTGGTCAAATGCGCCCGAACCAGCCCATGACCCGTGGGGAAATGGCGGCGGCGCTGTACCAAGCACTGGTGGCAACCGGTCAAGCGCCCCCCGTTGAGTCGGACTATATCGTTGAACCGGGCACCTGGTTGGGGAGTAGCGCCAGCCCCATGTTTACGGATTTAGCAGGGCATTGGGCTCAGGAATTTGTGGAGGTAATGGTTCTGGAAAATGTGATGAGTGGCTATTTAAACCGCACCTTTAAGCCTGATGAGCCAGTGAATCGGGCGCAGTTGGCGGCGCTATTGGCCCATGCCTTTGAGCCCCAGGTGCGGCGATCGCCCCAGGAGTTCAGTGATGTGCCCCCAGACTTTTGGGCAGCAACGGCAATTAATCAGGTGTATCAGGGGCGGTTTATGAGCGGCATTGCGGAGGACCGGTTTGGCCCCAACGATCCTGTTACCCGATTGCAGCTAACCTTGGCGCTGGCCAGCGGGCTGGGCTGGCTTGATGGATCGCGGCAGTTTTTGGATGCGTTGCAGGATGTGGATACGGTGCCCAGTTGGGCGGCGGGCGCAGTGGCGGCAGCCATTGACCGGCAAATTTTGGTGAACTATCCCGACCCGGATCGCTTTGAAGGTGATCGCCCCATCACCCGCGCGGAAGTTGCCGCCTTTGTCCACCAGGCAATGGTCGCCGAAGGAGATCTGGGCACGATGGAGTCTCCGGATATTTTGGCGGCATAGCGAGGTCGTGATTCCCCTAACGGTCCACACTTTTTGGCGAGTTAAACTGGCCAATGCCCTCACGTTATCGGTTCTATCAACCATGACTCCTTTGGCACAGGTTACAACCCAGCCTCAACGCCCTATTTCCAGCCAACCACAGCAGCAAAATCTTGCGACGGGTGTGGCGATTTCCCTAACGGTCTTGCTGGTGCTGGCTTTCGTTTGGCAAAAACAGGGCAAGCACCGACGAATTGTTGGAGGGCGATCGCCGCGCGGTCATGGGCGAGTCAGTGGGCGGGTGCGGCAGCAGTTGGAAAATAAGGTGGGGTCGGGAACGGCCCAGCGATTGGTGGCCTATGAGCGATCGCGAGTCCCCGGCAAATCCGAAAATTGGTACTGGCAAGCGGCTCTGGAGCGCCTCGCCCGAGACCACGGACGCCGCTAGATTGAATAGATTTTGAGCGTGGGAAATCTCCCGGGAGTCGCCTTAAACTCTTCCCCAGCGGAAGATTGCCGAACCCCAGCTAAGCCCCGCGCCAAATCCTGACGTTGCAATCACGTGTCCCGGCTGAATTCGCCCGTCACGCACCGCCTCATTTAGCACCAGAGGAATCGACGCCGCCGACGTATTGCCGTGGCGCTCCAAATTCACCAGGCATTTTTCCAGGGGAAACTTCAGTCGCTGAGCCGCTGCCTCAACAATCCGCAAATTCGCCTGGTGCAGCACCAACCAATCCACCTCGTCGATCACCACATCGGCGTAATACATTGCCTTTTCAATGACTTCCGGCACCTTACGCACCGCAAACTTATAGACTTCCTTGCCATTCATGGAAATCGTTTGATAATTTCCCTGACTGACATTGACGTCCGGCAACAGCTCCTTTTCTTCGCCTTGGTAATTTAAATTCAGCACGCAATTGTTGGTGCCGTTGCTGCGCATTTCAAAGCCCAAAAGCTGATCGCGATCACTCGCTTCCAGGACCACTGCGCCCGCGCCATCGCCAAATAAAATACAAGTGCGGCGATCGCTCCAATCCACCCAGCGAGACAGCACATCCGCCCCCACCAGCAGCACCCGACGGTAAACCCCCGTGCGAATGTATTGAGCCGCCGTCACCAGCCCAAACAAAAATCCAGAACACGCCGCCGTCAAATCAAACGCCACTGCCTGACTCGCGCCCAACTTCCCCTGAATTGCCGCCGCCGATCCGAACAAATCATCGGGCGTTGACGTTGCCAATACGATTAAGTCGAGCTCCTCCGCCTTGACCCCTGCCATATCAAGCGCATCTTGGGCCGCCGTTGTTGCCAAGCTCGTCAAACTAATATCGCACCCGGCAACCCGCCGCTCGCGAATTCCGGTGCGAGTTTTAATCCAATCGTCAGACGTTTCCACCAACTTTCCCAAGTCGTCATTGCTCAGGGTGGACGGAGGAGTTGCAGCCCCTACGCCAGTCAGAGATACGCCACTGCCCATCTGATTTTGCATTAACTCTCCGTAGTAACTGGCTCTTGAGTGATTTCTTGGGGGGCTGCTGCCGCAATTTCCACAGCCGGCTCTTGCGCCGTGCTGTTGCACTTTTCCTTCAACTGCTTCAACATTTTGCTCCGCACTGCATCGCGGGCAGTTCGAATGGCGTTACATACCGACGCCGCATCAGAGCTGCCGTGACCGATCACGCAGACGCCATTCACGCCCAACAACAGTCCACCACCGTGCTCGGCATGATCAATGCGCTTTTTCAACCGCTTCAAGTTGGATTTCAAGATCAGGCTACCCACTTTGCCGCGCTTTCCTCGGGGTAGCTCTTCCTTGAGTAGCTGAATTACAACGGATCCGACGGCTTCCGCAAACTTCAATACAACGTTGCCTACAAACCCGTCACACACCACCACGTCGAAGTCGCCGGACAGAATATCGCGCCCTTCGGCGTTGCCGGCAAAGTTGACGTTGGGGTTGGCTTCCAGCAGGGGATAGGTTTTAACGGCGAGGTCATCGCCTTTGCTTTCTTCTTCGCCGATGTTGACCAAGCCAACGGTGGGATTGGGCGTTTCGAGGACCAGATTGCTGTACACCGAGCCCATAATGGCGAACTGCTCCA
>JBCCTE010000118.1:0-7680 GCA_039198915.1 Cyanobacteria bacterium P01_D01_bin.73
AGAGGGATTTAGGGTGAGGGTCTATGCAAGGTTGCTTGAATCAAGATCGAGGGGTATGTCCTGTAAGCGTCCTGGTCCGACTGCTTGAATCGCCTCTTTCAAGTCGATCGCCCCAGAGTAAAGTGCCTTACCAATAATCGCGCCGGTCACCCCAACGGACTCGATCGCCGACAGACTGAGCAAATCCGTAATCGAACTAATTCCCCCAGAGGCAATCACCGGAACCTTCACCGCTTCCGCCATTTCCCGCAGCGCTGGCTTATTGGGACCGGTCATGGTTCCGTCGCGACTGATATCGGTATAGACGATTGCCGCCGCCTGCCAAGCCTCAGCCTTCTTTGCCAAATCCACCGCGCGAATCGTCGACGTTTCTAGCCAACCGCGAGTAGCCACATTGCCATCACGGGCGTCGATACCAATTACCACCTGACCCGGAAATTCCGAACACCAGTTGGCAACCTTATCCGGCTGCTCCACTGCAACGGTGCCGACAATAACGCGGGAAACACCAAGATCCAGAAGCTGAGCAATGCGATCACGGGACCGCACTCCGCCGCCTACCTGGATTGACACCCCTTTGGGGGCAGCAGCTTTGGCGATCGCCTCAATAGCAGGAAGGTTCGTTAGCTCTCCTTTCTTTGCACCATCCAGATCCACCAGATGGAGCCACTGGGTACCGGCATCTAACCACTGGACTGCGGCGATCGCGGGGTCATCGTAGAAGGTTTCTGCCTGGTCGTAATCCCCCTGAAATAGGCGCACACAACGGCCGCCCAACAAATCGATCGCCGGCAAAATATCCATAGGTATTCTGGAGAAATATTCTAAAAAGTCTCTAAGAGTCTTGTGGCAGCAGCTTAGCTGAACATGCTGCTAACGGACGAATCTTCGTGGATGCGCCAAATGGTTTCGCCAATTACGTTCGCCACCGACAGCACCGTCAACTGATCAAAACGATGATGTTCTGGCACCGGAATCGTATTGGTGACAATCACTTCTTCAAACAATCCGCTCGACAGGCGCTCCGTTGCGGGGGGAGAAAAGACCGCGTGGGTGGCGCAGGCATAAACCGCCTTAGCTCCCTGAGCCCGCAACAACCGTGCTCCTTCCGTCAAAGTGCCGCCCGTATCGATAATGTCGTCGACAATTACGGCAGTCTTGCCACGCACATCTCCAATGATGTTTAGCACTTCGGCAACATTGTGAGCTTGACGTCGCTTGTCGATAATTGCCAACGGAGCGTCGTGTAGCTTCTTCGCAAAGGCACGGGCTCGCACAACGCCACCCACGTCGGGGGAAACCACAACAAGGTCGTCGAAATTTTTGCTGTCTAAATATTGCAGCAACACTGGCGCACCAAAAACATGGTCCAGCGGAATGTCAAAATAGCCTTGAATCTGGGCGGAGTGTAGATCCATCGCCAACACTCGATCTGCACCAGATTTCGTAATTACATTGGCGACCAGTTTCGCTGCAATTGATTCACGTCCGGCGGTTTTGCGATCGGCGCGGGCGTAGCCGTAGTAAGGAATGACCGCCGTAATTTGTCGGGCTGAGGCGCGGCGACAAGCATCGATCATGATCATCAGTTCCATTAGATGATCGTTGACCGGTCGGCAAACAGGCTGGATTAAGTAGACGTCACAGCCACGAATTGATTCTTGAATTTGGACGTAAAGCTCACCATCAGCAAACTTTTTACGCACCATTGGTCCCGTTTGTAGCCCTAGGTAGCGAGCAACTTCTTCCGCCAGGGTGACGTTGGAGGAGCCGGAAAAGATACGCAGGCGGCCATTTTCTGCCACCCTCGGAGGCGATGACGGGATCGGAGAAGTTGCAGAGCAAATCACGGTAGACCCTCGAAGCATATTCATGGCAATCTTAACACTATCTTTTGATTTTCTTTGGATTTGGCTCAGGAGTGCATTTCCAGGCGATCGCCTTTGAGCGGGGTAGGCAGTGGGGATAGGCAGCGATCGCGACGACTTGACGGAACTGGCGGAAGTAATCGGCGGCAAACAGGATGGCTTTGACTGGGTTTCAGGCTGAAAATTGAAAGTGAGATTTTTCGGATCTGATAGCCCATTTACTCAGACAGTGGGATTCAAGGCCTGAGGCGACTATTGAGAACCATTTATTTTCAGTCTGTTACTTTTCTGTCCATCGATTGGGCTTGTTAATTTTGAAGCCGTTACTTTGTATGAGTGGCTTGAGCTAGTGGATTAACGGTAGTTGAGAAGCAAGCTGTGCAGGCGATCGCCTCTGCGATTCCCCCTCAGCAGCCTCAGTGCTCGCTACCAAAACCTTTACGCCACTTTGGCACGGCTGATCGGCTGCGACCTGTTCTGCACCGTTATTTTTAAACTGCTGTTCATATTGTCGTCTGAGCGGTTAACTTCCACCGCCGCGACGTTACCGTTACAGCGTCATCGTTACAACGTTTTTCATAACATCACGTTTAATCTGAACCTATGCAACCGCCGCTATCTGCTGGAATCGTTTTGCAAAACCGCTACCGTTTGGTGGAGGTTTTGGGACAGGGGGGCTTTGGTCGGACCTACCTGGCTGAGGATCAGGGACGTTTCGATGAGCGCTGTGCCCTGAAGGAGTTTATGCCGCCGCAGAATAATGCCTACGCCTCCGATAAGGGGCGGGAGCTGTTTAAGCGGGAGGCGTCGGTTTTATATCAAATCAATCATCCGCAGATTCCTCGGTTTCAGGCGACCTTCGAAAGTGAGGGGCGGGTGTTTTTGGTTCAGGATTTTGTTGAGGGACCGACCTACCGCCAATTGCTAAGTCAGCGATCGCAGCAGGGCGAGGCATTTACGGACTCTGAGATTCGGCACCTATTGCAGCAAATTCTGCCGGTGCTGGGCTATCTCCACGGATTGGGAATCGTCCATCGGGATATTGCGCCGGACAATATTATTTTGCGAGAGCGTGATCGCCTGCCAGTGTTGATTGATTTTGGCGTGGTGAAGGAGCTGGCGAGCCGAATCTATGACGCTGGTGCGACAGATGCTGATGCGACAGTGGTGCAAGCAACCACCGTTGGCAAAAGCGGATTTTCCCCCAGCGAGCAAATTCAATCGGGGCGAGCCTATCCCAGCAGCGACCTGTACGCTTTGGCTGCGACGGCGGTGGTGCTGTTGACGGGGCGAGAACCCCAGGCTTTGTTTGACGATCGCGAACTGCGGTGGAATTGGCGATCGCATGCGGAGGTTTCGCCGGGCTTGGCGACGGTATTGGATACGATGTTGAGCCATCAGCCGGGACAGCGTTATGCGTCGGCGAATGAGGCATTGCAGGCGCTGGAGCAGGAAAACGGCGGTGCCGCTATGCCGATAATGCCGACTTCCCCAGCTTCCATGCCTCCTAGCAGTGGTGCTCCAGTGCCCCAAACTCCGGCGGGATATCCGGCACCCCAGACAACTCCGCAGGGGGCTCCGCGATCGCCCGCCTCTCCCGCAAAAACCGTTGCCATTGGTCGAGCAGCGCCCAAGACGGAAGCCTTTGGCGGTGGTTCGACGGGATATCGCCGGAATGATGGTGTGCCTCGGGCGGCGGATGACGATAAAGATGCGCCGTCGCTTTGGGATGACCCCTGGTCAGTAACCCTGGTGGGGCTGGGTTTGGTTTTGGTGACTGGGTTCGCATCCTGGGCGCTGGTGAATTGGCTATTGCGTCCGCAGCCGGAAGCGCCGGCCGCCAATCCAACCCCAACGGCGATCGCCTCCGAAACCCCAACGCCAACTCCCAGTGCGAGCGTTCCCCCAACGCCGACCCCGTCCGCATCCCCCGAGGTTTACACTCAGCCATTACAGCTGCGCCCGGGAATTCCCCAGCAGGATAAGGGCACGCTCAAAAAGAATCAGGTTTTGATTTATCGCTTTTATGCAGAGCGAGGGCAAGAGGCTGATATTCGCCTGGGAGATACCGACGGGGTGGCGGCGACGCTGTTTGGCCCGGGACGCACCCCTATGAGCGATGGCTCAGTTAACTTCCGGCGCTGGCGAGGAGAGTTGACCAGTACCGGTGCCCACGAAGTTGAGCTACGCACGATTCCAAGTTTGGATCAGGCGAAATTCACCATCCTTGTTCGCCTAAGCCCGGCAAGCACACCCCAGCCCCAACCCAGCGCAACGGTAACGCCAACCCCAACTCCGTCGCCGACTACAACGCCTACTCCCACCCCGACACCTACTCCCACTCCGACGCCAACTCCCACCCCAACGCCAACTCCCACCCCAACGCCAACTCCCACCCTGACGCCGACACCTACTCCGACCCCATCGGCTACGGCAGCTCCGCCCCAGAACCGTAGCTATCAAGGGGTGGTTAAGCCAACGGGATCTGAAACGCGATCGCTCACCATCCAGACCAATCAAAGGGTACAGGTTCGGTTTAGTTCTCCGGCGGGGAGTCTAACTGCGTTTGGTCCCGATGGTAGACAGATACCGGCGATCGTAAATCGTCGAGATGGTACCGTCACCTTCCAAGCGCCAGCGGCGGGAACCTACGAGTTTGAAATTAAGACCGAGGTTGAAACCCAGTTCAACCTACAGGTCAACGTCCGCTAAAAAACTGACATAGCCATCCCGTCCACAAAAAAAGCGGACTGCCGCACTAAATGGCAACAGTCCGCTTTCTTATGATTTAGAAGTCCGTTTAAATTAAGTGGACTACCTGCTGACTTACACCTCGTAGGTCTTCTTGCCGCCGAACTTGTACTTGGCGGGGTTGGGGTTTTCGCCAATGCGGCGAGCATTTGCGTTGACCGATACGCGTTCCTTGCTGACCTTCTCGGGGAAGTTGCCGCCAGCGGGGTGGATAAAGTCAATCTCACCGTTGGGGAAGACGCGATAAACCTTGTAGTCGTTGATCTTCGGACGGCAGCGAGTCCGGAACTGTTTACCCAAGGCGATGCACTGCTCCTTACGAGCAAAGAACATTAGGTTCTCGCCTTCGTGCATGATGGCAGCGCCACCGGTAGGCATTTCAAAAACTTGCTCTTTTTTGCTGGTCCAGGCGATCGCGTACTTTTCTTCAATAAAAGCGCGATTCAACAAACCGCCCGTGCTGCCACCAAATTTCGGGGTAGCGCCGGTCAACTCATCAAGGCTGGTGGCGGCTGGGGTTGCTGTAGGCATAGGTTTTTCCCTCAGAAATGTCTGAAATGCAGTGCTTGAAAAGCCTTACTTGCTCTCTAGTCTACCTGGAATCCTAGCATCGCTTTATGTACCGGTTTTTCCGACCATTGCCAACCGTTACAGTTCGTTGCTTTTGCGCTTTTGTCCCTGGCGAGAACCTCCCAATGGAGCGCGTAATCTTGGATAGATGGTGAACAGGATTGAGCTTTATGGGGCAGGCGGACGGTATTGCTAATGAAAAAGTTTTGGTGGTGGAGGATGACCCGGAAATTGCGGGGTTGATTCGGTACACCCTGGAGCGAGAAGGGTTCGAGGTGCAGGTTTGTAGCAATGGGGCGGGGGCGATCGCCCAATATCAATCCTGGCAACCGATGGCGATCGTGCTGGATTGGATGTTGCCGGGCTTGGATGGGCTGGAAGTATGTGCGCGAATTCGTCAGCAGCCGGGTCCGGTGGATCCATTTATTTTGATGCTGACGGCGCGGGGTGAGGAGCTGGATCGGATTATTGGATTATCGACGGGGGCAGATGATTACCTCGTCAAGCCGTTTAGTCCCAGGGAGTTGGTGGCTAGGATTCGGGCTTTGTTGAGGCGATCGCTCCGAGGACCAACAGGGTCAGCATCCAGCCCAGCACCCACACCAACCTACGAAACCGAACATTTCAAAATCGACCTAGATCGCCACGAAGCTCATCAAAGATTAGACGCTGAAAACTGGGAGTTGCTAACTCTGACCGCCCTGGAATTTAAATTACTGACAGCGTTTTTAAGCTATCCAAATCGCGTTTGGACTCGCGACCAGCTAATCGACAAGCTGTGGGGCGACGATTTCTTCGGTGACGAACGGGTTGTTGATACCCACGTTGCCCGACTGCGAAAAAAGATTGAAACCAACTCAATTGTCACTGTCACCGGCGTTGGTTATCGATTCGATGATTAGTGGCGAAAAGGATCAATCTCATCGAGAACTTTGAATTCTGTCCCTAGTTCTTCCTGCAACTGTCTCACGATGGCATGTCCCTCCTCTTGCCAGTTCTCACCATCTTCTACAGTCGGAAATCTGGAATCAGGCGGATAATTTTCATCTAGGGTCTCGTCATAGATTCGCTCCCATTCCATCAATCGCCCTTTAAGCTCTTTGGAAATGGGAAGTGTTTCAGGATCAACATTGTATTGCTCACCGTCTGATTCCCAAATTGACCAGCAGTAGTAAGAAGCAAAAATCCTGATCGTCCGCATCTTGCTAGTCCAAGCGATTGATCCAACCTTGAATTTCTTGATCGTTCAGCGCTGGGCCTTCGAGCTTCTCCGTGCGGAACTTCTCCTCAAACTGGTAATCAATAGGACAGCTCGGAGCAGGTTTGTCGAATTGGTGAGTGTCAATTGAGTTGAGGGTTTTCGCTTCTACTAAATAGACGCGGGCGTCATTGTCGTAGGTGATTAAAGTGTTGCGATCGCTCTCCGTTTCATAGCGACAATTTTCCACCGGTTCCGCCGTACGGTTTTCCTCCAAACACACCAACAATTCCACCTGACCCACCGGCAGCGTCACCGTTGGATTAGGCGGCCATTGTTTAACCGGCTGAAGTTGACCCCGCACCGCGATGTTATCAACGTCCTGGTCTCGCTCAATTTCATGGACGACCACCGCCGTTGCCACCAGCGGATCTCCCTGGAAATCTGCTGCCTGGGTTACTCGCGATCGCTCCACCTGGTCCGCCGTTAAATTGCCCTCATGCAGCGTCACGGCATCGCAGGCACTGATATAGGCTTGGGCGTCCGGCGACTGGGATGCGCTGGGAGAATTGGCGGGATTAAGGTCAGCGTCGTGGTCGGGCACGGTGCAGCTAATTAGTAGCCATGGCAATAGGGTCGCCAGCGAAAATGCGGCGATCGCCCGTCGATTCCAACCCGTCTGCACCATTCGCGCCATAGTCCTAACCAACTAGTCCTAAGTAATTCCTAACCAAACTTGTAATGCTTGCGCACCGGCTGGGTCACCGCCCAGGTGCAGGACATGCCCGCTGGGAAGGTCACCAACTGCCCCTGGCCCACGGTCACCGGCTCGCCACCGTCCGGCGTCACCGTCACCTCGCCCTCCAGGAAATAGCAAGTCTCCGCCTCATCGTAGGTCCACGGAAACTCCGACACTTCCTTAGTCCAAACGGACCAACTAAACACCCCAAGCTCCGATAGGGTTTCCTCACTGGGGTTTGCGTCCACCTTAATTCCCACCTGCGTTGCCATAGCATTCCTCGCCGTTCGTGTTTCGTCGTAATCTTGCCGTATTTGCCGGTTCGATTCTACCCAGCTTATCCGCTACGGTATAGAAGCTTTTGAAGGTAATCTTCCCACCCAATTCTCCACGAAACGCCGTGTTTTGCAGCATTGTTATCCCCACCTATAACCGTCGCCCCATTTTGGAAAAATGCTTGACGGCGCTCGAATCTCAAGTGCTGCCCCAGGGGGCGTTAATTGAAGATTATGAGGTGATTTTGGTGGACGATGGTTCCACCGATGACACGATTC
>JBCCTE010000119.1:0-7606 GCA_039198915.1 Cyanobacteria bacterium P01_D01_bin.73
CAGGCGGCGATCGCGGTGCAGCAGGCACGGCTTTATCAAAAAACTCGCAAGCAAGCGGAGCAGTTGCTGGCGCTGGATAAGCAAAAGAATGAGCTCTTCCAGAATGTGTCCCACGAGTTTCGGACGCCGCTGACGCTGATGATTGGACCGCTGGAGGCGGCGGTTGATAATGGCGGGGATTTGCCTGGAGAGCAGGCGGCGATCGCCCTGCGAAATTCTCGACGGCTGCTGCGGTTGGTGAATCAGCTTTTGGATATTCAGCGCATCGATGCCCAACGACTTCAGCCGACGTTTCGCCCGCTTAATCTGAACTTGTTTACAGCGCAGATTGTTGAAGCATTTCAGTCCTACAGCGATCGCAAAGGCATCTCGCTGATAACTCAGTTGGAGGACGGACCACCCGCCTACGTGGATATCGAGCGCTTTGATAAGGTGCTCTACAATCTGCTGTCCAACGCGATGAAGTTTACCCCCAGTGGTGGCACCATTACTGTCAGCTTGAGCTGCACCACTGACCGGTTTGTTCTGAAGGTGCAGGATACGGGGATCGGCATTCGCGATGATCAGTTGCCCCATCTGTTTGAGCGGTTTCGGCAGGCGGAAGGATCCGTTAGCCGTTCCCACGAGGGCACCGGACTGGGGTTGGCGCTGGTGCAGGAACTGGTGACCTTACACGGTGGCAAAATTGCGGTGGATTCCGTTTATGGGCAGGGGAGCACCTTTACGGTATGGCTGCCGAAGGGATCTAACCATTTGCCGGCAGATCAGGTGTTGGAGCAGCCCATTGAGCACGAAGCAAGTCGAGCGTCGGTGGAGCTGGCGGATTTAGAGGTAGAAATTGATGCGGCAGCGGAGAAAGCGGCGATCGCCACCATGCTGACTCAGGAGAAGCAGCGTCAGGAAACGCTATCCCAAGAGGAGCCACAGGAGCGATCACCGGAATTATCGGAGGAGCCAGAGGACCAGCCGGAAGAGAATCCTGGAACCATCCTGGTGGTAGATGACAACTCCGATTTGCGGATTTATGTGTCCAGTATTTTGAAGTCGGCAGGCTATCAAGTGGTCACGGCGCGGGATGGGGATGAAGGTTTCCGTACAGCCCAGGCTCAGTCCGTAGATGCGGTGGTTACGGACTTGATGATGCCTCGGGTGTCTGGGCTGGATTTGATTCGGATGGTGCGTGAGGACCAGCAGCTCCAGGGGACGCCAGTGGTCCTTCTGACGGCTAAGGCAGACGACGATACTCGATTAGAGGGGGTTGAACAGGGGGCTGACGCATATCTAGCAAAGCCCTTTAATGCGCGCGAGCTGCTGGCGGAGGTGCGTAATTTGCTGTCCCTGAAGGCTAATGAGCGGCGGGTGGCGGAGCTTAATCAGTATCTGACCAAGTCGGTGCTGCAACGGTTCTTGCCAGGGCCGCTGGTGCAAAAGGCAGCGGCGGGCGAGCTTAGCCTGGATCTGAAACCGGAGCCGCGACTGGTGACGGTGCTGTTTAGCGATATTGTTGGCTTCACTCAGTTGTCCAACACGCTGCGATCGCGAAAAGTCGCCGAGGTGCTGAACGAATATCTATCGGCAATGTCCGAGGTGGTGTTCGAAAACCAGGGCACGGTGGATAAGTTTATGGGCGATGCGGTGCTGGCGATATTTGGGGCGCCGGAGGATGCGACTCCAAACCAGCAGGTGCAGCGGGCGGTGAAGGCGGCCCGACAAATGCATGAGCGGCTTGGTGAGTTGAATGCTAGATGGGCGGAGCAGGGAATGCCGGCGGTGCAGTTCCGATGCGGAATTCACCAGGGTACGGCGGTGGTGGGAATGTTTGGTAGCTCCCAGCGATCGGATTACACGGCGATCGGTCCTTGCGTCAATATTGCGTCTCGAATCCAGGCAGTGGCAGATCCGGGAATGGTGTTAATTTCAGCAGCCGTCGCCGATTATTTAGATGAGGAAGAAATCCAAAAGGTGCGACCGCTGGAGCTGAAGGGGGTCGATGAGACGGTGTTGACATTTTCGGTGCTGCTTGATCAGTAGCTGCACTCGAAGGTTAGTCGATCTTGGGAATTCGGTTTGGGGCGATGGCGATCGCCCCAAACTATCCACTTAACAGCAGAACCATCACGAAGCATTCAACAGCACCCGCTCAAGCGGCGTAGCGACTGTTAGCCAAATCCCTAATCAAGGTGATCTTGGATCGGACATAGTCCTGCAAACTACTAGCCTCATCAGACGTCAGGGGATGACTCTCCGTCAAGGCATCCACCAATACGTCCACCAGACTGTGGTCATCAAGCTGCAATAGAATTGAACTCTGAGTAGATTCGACCGTAGCCCAAAGCTCTCTGAGAATAGATGGGGTCATGGTCTCTTCCTCTTAAGATTCTCTTTATATTCCTACGATATTAGCGTCTTGCAAAAAACAACGGCTAGGTGACACAAGACGAAACCACTAATAAGTACAGAGCACAATTCTCATTGAAACTTCATAAAGCCTGGGGTGGCGATGGTGATCGCTGGCAAAAATCTTGTTCAGTGGCGCAAGCAGCTTGGGCAATGGGTGTGGAGTTATGGAAGGCGTAAGGTATAGAAATGGGGAAGAAGCCATGGCTTGGTGCCTTGCCTCTCCCCCAGCGTTCTCCAGCTTTAGCTAAAGTTTTGAGCGCCTAAGTTTTTAAGTCCCTAAATCCCCAGGTTCTTGCGGGTGTTGGGTCCGACAATGCCATCAGCGCCCAGTCCTTTCTGGTTCTGAAACGCCTTTACGGCTTTGTCGGAGCCGCGCCCAAAAACGCCATCCACGTCTATATCGATTCCCGCCTTTACCAGGGCTAGCTGGAGCGTCCGCACGTCTTCACCGCGCATATAGGGACTCTGGAGGCGCAAAAGGCGGGCATTGTCGCTGCTGCCGCCGCCACCGCTGCTGCCACTGCTCGGAGGGGCATCATCTCCCGGCTCCCAGTTGAGGAATCCGTCCCAGGGTTCACTGAGGAACAGGGCTCGCTCTGATCGCCGCCGACGGGATAGACCCAGGAGCGATCGCCCGCCCGCCTTATCCCAGCGGGGGAACTCGTTGGATGCGCCCGCGTAATCGCCACCGTTAAGCTTTCGTAGCAGAGTGGATTTTTTCAGCGCGTAGGCACCGACGTTGTAGCTGAACGCCACCAGGGCACTGTACTGATTGTCGTTAATCTCCACGTTGACGAACTTCGCCACCGCCGCTTCAAATTTGCTCAGCTCTCCTCGCAGCATGTCCTCCGCTTCCTGCTTAGTGATGCTCATGCCGGGACCGATTCCCTCGGTGCAGCCGTAGCCGATGGTCCACACCCCCACCGCGTCCTGATAGGAGTTGAGATACAGTCCCTCGTAGGTTTTAACGAGCCGCAGTCCCTCTGCATTGATCTGTCGAGGGATAGCGCGGGTGCTCTGTACAAACGGTGCTTCCTCGCCCGCTTCAGCGACGGTGAAGCGATCGCCCGGCATCATCTGCAACGCTTCAATCAGCTTATCGGTGGAGCCTTCCGGATCCACAACGCCCACGGCCTCCCCGTCCACAATTTCGTAAAGTTTGCCGTCCCCGAATAACCGAATGGAGCGTTCCATAATCCTGAGTTTTTATCCCTGTTTGGTTTACCGATTTGCTGCATCAGGTGGATAGCGCTGGTGATGCACCCACCTGGTGGGAAACGGCGATCGCCCCTCCCATGCCCGTTATAGCCTGAGCTATTCGGATCCTTGAGACCGGTAAAACTAACTGCCATCAGGCTGCCCTGGGACCGGATCTGGAACCAGGGCAGCCATCATTTGAATTTAAAAACTAGTAGCCGTAGGGAAAACTAGTAGCCGTAAGGAGTTTAGCCCCTAGTTAGAGCGTAGGCGTGTGGGCACCGGTTCGCGGTGATACAAGGTGTTGCAAATCAGCGGTCCAGGTCCATTCTTAACGAACGGTACGGGCCAGCCATCGCTATCCACACGAACGCGATTGCTGCAATCGTACAGCTCCCACGAACGCTTAGCCCCGTCAACACTAACCACTGCTCGGTATTCCCAAAATCGCTTAGCACTGCGTTTGATATCCATCACGCAGATTTTCTGCCCCCCCTGCACTCGGCAAAATTCTGCCTGCGCACTAGAGGGCGATCCTAGCCACGCCCAAATCCCCAGCGTCGCTGCCAGCAGCCCAAGGAGCCAAAACGTGCTCCACTCGCGAATACGGTCCATTTCCTTACCCCTAAACCCCTTTCACCCTGAGCTACACCTTAGTGCGATCCGTCAGAATTTCATACCCATCCTTCGTCACCAACACCGTATGCTCCCACTGAGCCGATAACGACCGGTCCGTCGTTACTGCCGTCCAGCGATCACTCAGAATTTTGGTCGTCTTCTTACCCGCATTCAAAATCGGCTCGATCGCCAAAGTCATCCCAGCCCGCAACTTCACCTTAGGAATCGACCGAGTGCGATAGTTAAACACCGCCGGCTCCTCGTGGAGATTGCGACCCACACCGTGCCCCGTAAAATCTTCCACAATTGAAAATCCAGCCGACTTCGCCACCTTCTCAATCGCGATCGCTAAATCCAACAGCGTCGCCCCCGCCTTCACCTGATTAATCCCCGCAAACAGCGACTCTTCCGCCACCTGCGATAACCGCTGCGCCTCAGGGCTGGTCTCGCCCACCAAAATCGTCACGCAGGAATCACCGTGGAAGCCATTAAAAAACGCCCCGGTATCTACCTTGAGCACATCCCCTTCCCGAATCACCTTCTTCTTGTTCGGGATACCATGCACCACCTCGTTATTGATGCTGGAGCAAATACTCGCCGGAAAGCCGCAGTAGCCCTTAAAACTCGGCACCGCGCCCATTGCCCGAATCCGCTTCTCTGCGTAAGCGTCCAGGTCCGCCGTCGTCATCCCCGGCTCCGTAATCTCCATAATTTCCTTCAGCGTTGTCGCTACGATTGCCGAAGCCTGGCGCATAATCTCAATTTCGCGCTTTGACTTAATCTCAATACCGCGGCGCTGCTTTTGAATGGTTGGTCCAGCCTGGGTCGTCTTCTTAGATTTCGCAGCCTGAGCGGCTTTGGGAGGCAAAAGATCAGCAAAAATGTTCATGGAGGTGACGGGAAGTGAAGACGTTTAGTAAACGACAATGACTTGGCAGCGCAGGGTTTTAAACAGCGCAGAGTTAGCGACAGATCAGGGACAGTGGGAATTGCGGCACACTCCAGGGGAGCTTTCTAGCTAGGTGGAACTAAGGGAACTTGCCTTTGGTTGAGGCTTCGAGCAGTTATCTGAACTGTTCATCCAGCTCGCTCGCGTCCTTGCATCGTTTAATGTAACAGCTGTAACGATTGCGTAGCCAACTCCCGCACCGTTTTAGCGATGCAACCACTGCTCCTTAGGTTATCAAAAAACTTTACCTTCGCCCCTGGCACCAGCAGGAGGTTTAAGCTCGCTCAGTGCCCGCGATCGCGCCCATCAGCACCGGATTAGCATTTCCCCTTCAACACGACCTTTGGTGAGTCGTGCCATACTCGGATTAGTTTTAACGCCAAGTTCGCGCTGGAAATCTCTTGGCTCACTGAAGTTGAGTCGAGCTGCCGAAAGTGTCTTGAACCAAGCGAGACAGTGAAACTCCGCAGTTGAACTGCAGAGATCGCTATACCTCCGTCGTAATTTCTCCTTCGAAACCTTGGCGGCTGAACCGGGCTAACCCCCCAAAACATCCGGAAGCATCTACTCCAGGCTTGTATCTCTACTGACAGGGGCACTGCATCTCTACCGAGTCGAAATCAACTTGAATTTCCGGCTCAGCCCCTCGGTCAGTGAACTCTAATCGAATCGGCGCCCGATCAAAAATCGGTCAAAAAACGTACTTCGCTTTAGATGCAAATCAAGTGCAGAGCGAAGCCGGTGTCGAGACAGTCAAGACCAAAGGTAAACCAGACGAAAGTTACAGGAAAGATAGACCAGATATTGAACTAGCCCTAGGCTTCTTTTTCCAGGACTGTGCCACGGAAAAATAGGGTTAGGCACTGAAAAAAGCTGCTTCGTCGAAACTGACCGCCAATCTTAATCGACCTCCGCGCCTCCCACTCCTATCTGCTCAAGACCGAACACTGTTTCTTTCACTAAATCCTTTTAAGTCGACTTGTTTGACCAATTTTTTTGATCGTTTCGGTCTATTTTTTTGATCCACGGATTCTCGAATTATCAATTGGCTTGTTGCCCCATTAACGATTAATCGTCCCTTAAATACTTAAAGCTATGAGCGATCAAGTGGCAGTTTTAAAGGAAATTGTTCAAGAACTTGAACGGGATCCGCAAATCATACGGATTAAAAAGCTGCTGCTCCTGAGCTGTACGGGGCACTGGGAGAGTGACAACGGCAAAATTAGTTTGTTGGACACTACCCGCCTAATCCATCGACTGCGGGGGCTGTCTCCCAAAATGGATGTGGTTGAGCGACGATTGCGCCAAGCGGCAGCGTACCTCAATAAGCCGATGGTGTACGACGCGATCGCCACCGCTCTAATCAACAAATTCACCCGCCTGTACTACCCTGACACCTCAAAGTATCCTGCGTCCCCCGCTTCTGGCCTAAGCAAGCTATCTCACCCCAATGCCCCGAGCAACGGCGAGCGAACCCAGCTTTCTTTCCAAGCTCCCCCCAGTGCGGACCTCGGTTCTCTCAGAAGTACTTCAAGCCCATCTTCTAGGGCGCAGCGAAACCTGCGCAGCTACGATTGGTTTGAAGTTCGCACGGAAGTAATGCGGACGACCAATCCCATGCGGGTTAAGGTGTTGGTGTTTTTCACTCTGGAGCCTCAAAATAACTTCAACGCCTATACTTGGGCTTCCATTAAGTCAGAACTTCTTGATCGCCTGCTGTACCGATTGTGTGAATCTTGCTCAGATTTACCTCTCTTGGAGGAGCGGGTACATCAAACGGTCAATCGCTTCCCAGAAGCTGATGACTATGCCCAAACGGCGCAGGGTATGCTGCGGGTGTTGGACCGCCTGGTCTATGGGGCAACAGAGGGGGGCAACAGAGGGGTGACGTCGGAGCTGGAGGCATTTGGAGCCACTGGCCATGTCCCCGATTTCAAAACCTTTGATGTTGCACAGCCAAAGGTACAACTAAACCCCGGTGGGCTGGAATTGGACGACAGTGAGCAGTCGAGGTTTGTTATGGATGATGCGTTCACCCGAACTTCAATTTAAATTAGGGGAGAGGAAAATTCGGCGGTGCGAAGAGCGGGGCAACTATAGGAATGGACGCAAAGGAGTTTTTACAGCGCTATCAGTCTGGCGATCGCGATTTTAGCGGCGTCAATATGGGTGGGCTGAAGCTAATCCGCGCTGACCTGGTGGAAGTGAATCTAACCGGGGCGGACTTAAGCAAGGGTAATTTGATCCTGGCGTACCTGAACCGCGCAATTTTCCGGGGTGCCAACCTGGAGCATATCAAGCTGAGCGGCGCAAACTTGGACCGCGCCAATCTTAGTTCTGCCAACTTTGACCTCGACGACATCGGCTACGCCATGGATGTAACGGTCGCAGGCACAGATAGTGGTTTGACGTTCGGTACAAATGCTCAGGATCCAAACGGCA
>JBCCTE010000120.1:0-7600 GCA_039198915.1 Cyanobacteria bacterium P01_D01_bin.73
ACGATGATGGTGAGAGAAATAGTGAGGGAGCTGACCAGGGCCATAATCACCGTGACGCCGATGGTGCCGATAAATTCGCCGGTGCCGCCGGGGGCTACTGCAATGGGAATAAAGGCGATGACCGTGGTGAGGGTGGAGGCAAGCAGGGGAATCAACAGGTGATTGGCCGTTTGCACCACGGCGGTTTCGGGGGAAATATCCTGCTTAAGGCGATCGCGCACCTCATCCACCACCACAATGGCGTTATCAATCAGCACTCCCAGGGCAATCATCAGACCGGTCACGGACATTTGATGCAGGGGCACGCCAAAGGCTTTCATTTCCCCGAACACCATCAAGCAGCTCAACGGCAGCGCCATGCCCACAATCAGCGCCGACTTCCATCCCAGCATCAGCAGGGAAATCAACACCACTAGCCCAGAGCTAACAAGCAAATTGCTGACCACTCCGTTTAGGCGCTCTTTGACGTAAATACTTTGGTCGAGAATGGTTACTGGTTCGATGCCGTCGGGCAGGTCTTGGCGTAGTTTTTCTAGGATCGGCTCAAGCTGGTTTGCCCACAGGTCCACCCGCTGGGTTAGCTCCACCTTGGCTCCCACCACAACGGCCGGATTGCCCCGCACTGTTGCCAATTCCGTCGGTGGGTCGATAATGCCTTTTTCTACGGTGGCCACATCACCCAACCTCGCCGTTTGTCCTGACTCTCCCAGCACAATGGGCAGCGATCGCACCCGTTCCAAAGACTCCAAGGCGCTGTCGATTTCTAGGAGCACCTGGCGATCACTTTGACGAAATTCCCCAGCGGGCACCTTGGCATCACTGTCACGAATTTGCTGAGCCAGGCTGCCGGGAGTTAAGCCCAGCTTTGCCAGATCCGTAGCGCCTACCTCCACACGGATTTCTTCCTGAGGAGCCCCAAAGGTGGTCACCTCATCGGTACCGGGGAGTGATCGCAACTCGCTTTCCAAGTTTTCCGCCAGGCGGCTAAGGATGACGTAATTGGGGGGTGAATCGAGGGTCCAAGTTAGGGCGATGAGGGCGGCGTTGGCGGTGACGGAAATTTCTTCAAATTCAGGCTGAGTGGCATCGGCGGGTAGCTCGGGCACCACGTCCTCTAAAGCACTCCGCACCTCAGACCATACCGGAGCCACGTCGGTGATGGTTTCCTTCAGCTCCACAAATACGGTGGATAAACCTTGAGATGAGTTGGAGACTACCTCGGCGATCGCCTCAATATCGTCCAGTTCCTCCTCAATCTTTTCTGTGACCAGGGACTCCACCCGTTCGGCACTTGCCCCCGGCAAAAACGTATTGACCAAACTATTGCGCTGAACAATTTGGGGATCCTCCATGCGAGGCAAAGTGAAAAAGCTGGACAGTCCCCACACGAAAATCAGGGTGAGGGAGAGGACCAATAGCTGACGATTGCGATAAAACCAGCGAGCGAACATGGCGGGAGCCCTGAGGTAAAAACAAAAAAATACTCAAAACGGGATTCCTAAGGGACACTGTCCCTTAGGCGGGGTCAGGGGCAGCGCCCCTCGGAGAAATTACTGGATACTGACCAACTGCCCCGGCACAATGCGATGGGCACCGCTGGAAATCACGCGATCGCCCGGCTGAATCGTCCCGCGCACAAACAAGCGATCGCCCCCGTCATGGAGCACCTCCACATCACGCCGCACCACCTCAAAATCACCGCCGGATGCGTCGCCTAAACCATAGACTGACCAAAGCCCCCGCTGCCGAGGCACTAGCGCCGTGGCTGGCACCCAAAAACCGTCCTGGGACTGGGATTCTTTAACGGTTAATCGGGCCGTTTGCCCAATACGCAAATTATTTGCCGCAGCCAACTGCAACACCACCGTCGCCGTGCGACTCTCCTGTTCCAGCATGGGCAACACCGTGGTCACCAACGCCGATCGCGATTGCCCATTCACCGTCAACTGCTGGCGAGACCCCACCGGCAACCGCTGAGCCATACCCACCGGCACCCCAATCCGCGCCTCGAGGGAACTGCCTTCGATCAACTGGACAATCCCTTGCCCGCCGCTAACCACCGTGCCCTCATCGATCATGCGATCGCTCACCCGACCCGAGTAGGGAGCCTTCAGCACCGTTTTGCTGAGTTCGATATCCACCGCCGCGATCGCTGCCTTCGTTTGCTGTAGCCGCGCCGCCTGGGCAGAAACTTGCTCCACCCGCGTGCCGGTTTTTAGCTTTTCAAGCTGACTTTTCGCCTGGTTTAGCCGGTCTTGTAACGCATTGGCACTGAACTGCTCCCGCTCCCAGTCTTCTCGGGCGATCGCCCCGGTTTCGTACAAATCCTTGCGCCGGTTCGCCTGTAAATTTGCCAGCGCCAACTGTTGCTCCAAATCCCCCACCGCCGACCGAGCCGCCTCAATATCCTCCCGTCGTGCTCCGTTTTTTAACTCCCGCAGCTGGGCTTCGGCGCTGGCTGCTTCGGCGACTAACTGCGATCGCCGGGCTTTGAGACTGCGATCGTCCAGTCGAGCAATTACCTGCCCCGCCTGCACATAATCTCCCTGGTCTGCCAATACCGCCACCACGGTGCCAGCCCCTTCAAACCCAAGCTGACTCTTACGTCGGGCAACCAATTCCCCCGCATATTCCCGCTGAATCCCATAGCCTTCTTGGGCTTCCACCGTTACCACTGACACCGGTAAGGCTCGCCGTTGTTCCGCTTCCTCCTTCGGCGCCTCCGCAACGGTGGGCGTCCCAATCTGCCAAGCGATCGCCCCCACCGGCAACAACAAAACCGGAATTGCCCATAGCCAGCGCTTTGGCCACCATTGCTTCGAACTTTTGCCGCCTTCCAGCCCAGGCGATTCAGAGTCAGACATGTCAAGTTCAGATGCGTTAAGCCCAGGTGATTCAAGCCCAGACGTTTCAAGCTCAGATGGTTGATCCTGCAATGTTCTACCCTGCGCTATCTCAGGAGCTTTCTCTGTAGATCCTACAGCGCCTTCTAATCCCTTGACCGTCGGCTTTTCTTGAATATTCGCCATGGTTCAACTCTCGTTAATGTCTCCGTTACAGGGCACCACAACCATCTATGCAACTATTTTAATAGTAAAATTGTTTAATATGCAAAAAGTTTAATACCCTCCCTGTTCTCATTCAATCAGCCCAAACATGAGTAATTGGGAAAAATCAGACAAAACGAGGGGAAGAGGGCATAGTAATCACAGTAAGTCTTTGACAATGTCTGAAATGAGCCTGGCACATACGATATTGGTAGTTTTGATGGGAGAGCCTCATAGTGGCTACGACATCAGGCGGCGATTTGAAGAAGATGTGCAGTTTTTTTGGCAGGCAAGTCACCAGCAAATTTATCGAGAGCTGGGGAAAATGGAACAGCAGGGCTGGATTTCTCCCACCGTGGTGGCCCAGGAGGGAAAGCCCGACAAAAAGCTTTACGCCATCACTGCCGCAGGGCGCCAAGAGCTATTGAGATGGTGTGCTGAACCCACTCTCCCTACCGCCATTCGTGAGGATTTGATGGTGCGTATGCTGGCTGGTCCTTACATGGAGCGCCCAGTGCTGGTGGATGAAATTAGGGAACGTCGCGAATTTCATCGTCAGCGCCTGGAGGATTGCCTGGAAAGGGAACAGTGGTTTCACGATCAGTCAGAACTTCCCCTTCCCGAAAAATTTCGCTATCTCAATCTTCAGCGGGGGATTTTGTTCGAGCAAAGCTGGGTGGATTGGTGCGATCGCGTCCTAGAGTTGCTTGAAGATCAAGAGCTGTCGCAGGTGTTCGAGACGGATTGGCAGTCTTCAATCCAGGGAAATTAGCGGGGTGATCCACACAAATATTTCGTATTTGTTTCGCCATTTCCCAGAACCCTTTCTTTAGGTGAAGAGTCGCGGTGGCTGAGCCTCCAGATTTTGGAGTTGAGGCTAATATCGGCAAAGCGTTACAGAGCTATTCTGCGATCGCTTTACCGTCAGACTTCTACCTACCCATCAGCCCATGACTCGCAAAATTTACCCCTTGCTGGTTGCTTTGGATTTGTACGATCCGTCCTCGCGGGTGCCGTCCCTTAGCGGTTGCGTGACGGATATTGAGTCCATCGAGCTGTACTTGCGAGAGCAGGTGGCGGGGGACGATTGGGAATTGGTGGAGCCTCGGATTCTGAAAAATGAGCAGGCGACTCGAGAGGGGTTAATCACTGGATTTCAGGAGTTTCTGTGCCAGGCGACAGAAAACGATGTGGCGCTGTTTTACTACGCTGGCCACGGTGCCCAAGAGCGGGCTCCCGAGGAGTTTTTGCCCTTGGAACCGGACGGGATGAACGAGACGCTGGTGTGCTACGACAGCCGGACGGCGACGGGGCGAGACTTAGCCGATAAGGAGCTGCGATATTTGATTGCCCAGGTGGCAGAGAAAAATCCCCACATTTTGGTGCTGATGGACTGCTGCCACTCCGGCGGTGGCACTCGAGATGTGGCAGCGGGCACGCGCCAGGGACCGGCGGACGATCGCGTGCGTCCCTTGAGTAGCTATCTCTTTGCCCAGGATTCAGCGTTTCTCCAGGAACTAAGCAGCGAGGGAGATTTACCAGAGGGGCGCCATGTGGTGCTGTCTGCCTGTCGCGATTATCAGCTAGCGAAGGAATGTCGGGGTGAGGATGGTAAGGCTCACGGGGCGTTTTCCTACTATTTGCTGGAGACATTGCAGCGATCGCAGGGCAAGATGTCCTACCGGGAGCTGATCCGTAACCTGAACGCCCTGGTGAGCAGTAAGCAGCGGGACCAGTCGCCCTTGATTTACGCCACCAATGGAGAAGATCTAAGCCTGTCGTTTTTGGGCGGGGCGGCGTCTTCGGAGGTGTCCGACGGATTTACGTTGACCTATAGCGATCGCGATCGCAGCTGGTTTATCGACGGCGGCGCGGTACACGGGGTGCCGAAACCGGCGGGGGATCAGACGACGATGCTGGCGGTGATGCCGGTGGATGTGCCGGCGGAAGAGTCGCGATCGCTATCCCATGCGGTGGCGCGGCTGAAGGTGATCCGGGTGATGGGCAATCGCAGCCAGGTGGAGGTCACTGAGGGGGCGGACCAGCTTGATACTAGCGCCAGCTATCGGGCGATCGTCACTAGCACGCCCCTGCGTCCGTTGATGGTGTTCTTTAAGGCGGACGAAGGGGAAGAGGCGGGCATTGAGCTGGCTCGCTCCACCTTTGCCACGTCCGGTCCAGGCGGGCAGCCGTCCTTGCAGTTGAAGGAGGCGGAACAGGCCTTTGGGGCGGATATTACGTTGCTGTGTCGTGACGGGCAGTTTTGGTTTGTCAATCCTGTAGACGATTTGCCAGTGGTGGGACCTGTGCCTAGTGCGCCTCAGGATAGCTATTCCCAGAAAGCGGCGGAACAGGCGATTGCCCGGCTGGAGCATATGGCACGGTGGCAAACGGTGCTGGATCTCGCTAGCCCTGCCCGCAGCCAAATTAAACCCAATGACCTTTCCCTAGATGTGTTGAAGTACAGCCTGGACGGTGTGCTGCAAGAGCCTATGGATACGGGCTCAGGGGAGGTGCAGTTGTCCTATGAGCTGGACGATGGCGAATGGGTCAGCCCTGATATTTTGCTGCGGCTGACCAATAACAGCAGCGGCACTCTCTACTGCGACGTACTCACCCTGAGCACCGACTACTCCATCGATCGCTCCTTTTTCCAGCAGCATCGGGAGGGCGATCGCAGCATCCGCCTAGAGCCGGGTCAGACGGTGGAAGAAGACGTCACCCTGGGCATCGAAGACGACATGCTGGCGGCGGGCATCACCGTAACGCGGGATGTGTTCAAGGTGATTATCAGCACTACGGATTTTGATGCCAGCCTGATGGTGCAGGACGGACTCGATGCGCCGCCGCCGTCCACTCGCGATGTCCCTGGCGAAGCGGGCACTCTGGAGCTGTTAATGGGCGGAGTCGGCACTCGTAAGGTGATGGCTAGCAAGCGTCGCGCCGATGATTGGATTACGTTGCAGGTGGCGGCGGAGTTAGTTCGCCCCCAGGAATCAATGGCGATCGGTGATGGGCGCGCTGTCGAACTGCTGGAGGACCAAGTCACCATTCAGCCCCACGGCAGGCTAAGGGCGAAAGCTAGCCTAGCCAGTGCTGCCGTGGTGTCTCGCGATGTGGATGCGGGACCGACCATGCCTGGCATTTTGCGCACGGATACATCAGTGACGGGCGCGTTTCAGTTTTCCAACACCCGCGGCAGCGACCCTGGCTTAAGCGTGCTGGAAATCTCGTCCTGCCCCAACCCTGAAGCCGTCACCCACGAGGAGCCTCTCAAGCTGACGGTTAATGCCCCAATTGCGGACGACGAAAAGGTGCTGGCATTCGGCAAAGAGGGGGACTTTTTTGTGCCGGTGGGATCTGGACACTGCACCGGCGACGGCTGCACGGAAATTTCCATCGAAAGGTTGCCGGAGCCCCAGGTTAATAGCCGAAGTTTGGGCGGCTCAATGAAGATCTTCTTCCACAAGTTGATCAGCGATCGCCTCGTGGGCGACTTCGACCACTACCCTCAGTTAGCGGCAGTTACCCTCGATTCGGATCCTGATTCCAAGCCCGACTACAACACCAATGTGGAGCACGTAAAAGCTCAGGTGGCGGCGGCTGACAATATCGTTATGTACATCCACGGCATTATTGGCGACACCGCCAGCATGGTGGACAGCGTTTGGAGAGTTGGGCTAGTGGGCGACGGTGGTTACGATTTGGTGCTCGCCTTCGACTACGAAAATCTCAACACCCCAATTCAAGACAACGCTAAAAAGTTGCGGGAGCGGCTAGAAGCCGTTGGACTTGGGGCAGGTCATGGCAAAAATTTCCATATCATCGCCCACTCCATGGGGGGGCTGGTGTCCCGCTGGTTCATTGAGCAGGAGGGGGGCAAGGATATGGTCCAGCACCTCAGTATGTTTGGCACTCCCAACGGTGGCTCCCCCTGGTCGGCGGTTCAGGATTGGGCGTTTACTGCGATGACCTTTGGGCTGAATAGCCTATCGGCGATGTTCTGGCCGGCGGGCACTGTGGCGAAGCTGTTGGATGCCTTTGACGATAGCGTTGTCAGCCTGGATCAAATGAACGTTAAGTCGGACTTTATTGCGGAAATTGCCAAGACTCCCGACCCCGGCGTTCCTTACACGATCATTGCTGGCGATCGCTCCCTAGCCCCCCAGGCAAAGGACGCGGACGGTAAGCTGTCGCCGAAACTGATGGGTACTCTTACGAAGTTCCTGGGCAACACCATTGACGGGGTGGTGGATACGGTGTTTATTCGACAGCCCAACGATATTGCGGTGACGCTGGAGAGCATTAAGCGGGTGGATTCATCGCGATCGCCCCAGCCAAATGTCCTGCCCGACACTGCCTGCGACCATCTCACCTACTTCAAAGAAGGCCCCGGATTGGATCGCTTTAAGGAAGCTCAAACGGCAGCATTGGAGGCCAGCCGCGTAAAAAAGTCTGAAGTGTCTCAGCCCGAGACACCCCAGCCAGATGTGCTTGATATTGATGACCAAGGCTCTAGCCGAGGACTTCCAGAAGTCAGCCGCGGTATTCCC
>JBCCTE010000121.1:0-7593 GCA_039198915.1 Cyanobacteria bacterium P01_D01_bin.73
ATGAAACCCTAGGGGTGGCACTGGATGTGGCGGGATATTTCAAACGCAAGTCGTCCCAGAAACAGTTGGATTTTACGGGGGCGCTAGCGCGGGGAGAGGCGGTGACCTTGGCAATCGCCCTCAATACGGAAGATGTGCCCCAGTTGCCGGAGTTGGCGCAATGGGTGGGGCTGAAGAATTTGACGGGGAATTTAAATAGTTTGGGCTTTGAGCTGCCCACCTTGAAGACGGTGGAGTTTGGGGTGGATTTGAGTTCGCGGGAGATGACGGCGATCGCAGCGACGGGGGGATTAACTTTGGCGTCCTGTGGACTGGATGCGGCGATTACCATTGACCCCGATGCCACGGTGGAGCTGAGCATTGCTGAAGGTGAGGATTTGACGCTGACGGAGGCGATCGCGGCGTTGGGATTGTCGGTAAACGACCTGCCGGACATTGCTCTGGATTTCTTTTCGCTGACGGCTCAGCCTGGCGCGAAAACCTACGATATGGCAGCCAATTTGACCAGCGATTGGGCGGTGGATGTGGGGGGCAGCACGTTGGCAGTGACCCATGTGGGCGTGGGGGTGACTGCGGCAGATGGGGTGAAGACGTTGGGGTTGAGCGGGTCGGTGCAGTTGGGGGCGTCCACTTTGATGGTGTCGGCGACGCGGTCTGGGGATGAGCCGCTGACGTTGCTGTGCGATTTGGAGGATGGGGATACCGTCGAACTGAGTAGCGCCGTGGAGCAGTTGATTGGCTCGGTGGCGTCGCTGCCGGTGGACTTGCCGGACTTTGTGCTGACGGAAATAAAGTTTTCCATTGTGCCCACCACCGGGGCGTTCTCGTTCCTGGCAGATTCCGATGATTTATGGGGCATTGACATCGGCGAGACGGGGCTGGAGCTGGATGATGTGACCCTGCAAATTACTCGCACGGTTTCGGAAACTGGCACCAAGGCGACCACTGGAGCGATCGCGGGGACATTGGCGATCGCGGGGGTGGAGTGTCGGTGTGAGTACGCGTTCCCTGGCGAGTTTGTGATTGGGGGGACGTTGCCAGCGTTTAATTTATCGGCGATTTTGCAGGATTTGGTGGGGGGCTCGGCGCTACGAGATTTGCCGGTGCCGTTGAGTGTGCTGTCGGTGACCTGTGATAGTGCCGCCATTGAAATTGCGCCGAAATCCAAAACCCTGTCGGTCAGCGCGGCGTCGAAGTTGGGGACAACGGAAATCAACTTGAGCCGGGGTACCAAGGGCTGGAATTTTGTGGTGGGATTTGCGCCGCCTACCAGTTGGAAATTCTCCAGCATTGCTGACGAGCTATCAGTGTTGGATGGGCTGAAGTTTAGCGATACAGCGTTGATTTTGGCATCGTCCACGGACCGCTCCCTGGCGCTCAGTACGATAACCACGCCCGATGATAGCGCGGCGGTGATTCGTGGCTTAAACTTCTTCGCCACGATGGATCTCACCGGTACCGGCGTGGATTCGCTGCTGGGGTTGGAAGGATTGAACGTGTACACCGCCATCGGTGGCAAGCCGTCGGACTTGGTGATTGAAGCGGCGATCGACGGTGAATTCGACCTGGGCAATAACGTCCTATTTGGCGATATCAAATTCCAGCTACGCCCCGCTCCCAGCAATTTCTCCCTGGCGCTACTAGGTACGGTGACGGCGGTGCTCGACAACAGCACCCTGCGATTTGTGGGCGGTATGGCGGTCACTCCCCGCAGCGCCATTTTCCAAGCCACCATGGAGGGCATTTGGAACGAGCCGTTCGATACGCGCAATGTAGCGATCGCCAATGTCGCCCTAGAACTGGGGGTTTCCTTCCCGCCGCCACTGCCTAGCCTAGGTCTTGCGGGCTCGCTACAGGTGGGCGATTTCGCCGGAGCCGTCGCGGTGAAATTCGATGCCGCTGTCCCCACCCGCAGCATGATTGCGATCGCCTTTAATCAGCTGTATCTGATGGATGTGATTCGCGCTTTCTGTGGCAACGCGATCGCCCAGGCAATTCCCACGGCGCTAACCAAAACGGTGCTCGATATTGGCTTTGAGGACGTCAACATCTATATCGTGCCCCAGCCCACCACCATCGGCACCCTGGTGTTTGAGCAGGGATTTTATCTCGGCGGCACGCTAGTGTTTGCCGGTTGGCGAGCGTCGGCGTCCCTGTCCATTGACTACACCGACGGTACCGAATTAACGGCGGAACTGGATGCCATTGATATTGGCGGCATTTTCAAACTAACCGGCGCAAAAGGGGAAGCCAATCCCTCCATATACCTAAAAGTTTCCCCCACAACTACGCCTGCCCTAAAGGTTTCGGGAGCCGTTGAACTATTAGGAATTCGCAGCGAAACCTATATTGAATTCTCCGATAGCGGCTTCTATTTCCTTAGCGCCGGCAGCATTTTTGGACTGTTCCAAACCTCCCTAGAAGTCAGCGGCACCGACTTCCAAAATGGCGGTTCCTATTGGGTCAAAGCCACGATGCAAAACGACCTATTGGAATACCTGCGAGAAAACGCCACAAAAGCCATTAAAAAAGCTGCCGATGCCGCCACAAAAGAACTTTCCGATGCGCAGGATTCCGTTAATTCCGCTCAGCGGAAGGTTAATAAGCTGTCCAACGATATTAAGCGGATGCGGGAGACCATTCAGCGGGAGCGCGATCGCGATGCTAAGCGATTACAGGATGCTCGATCGGCGGTTACTTCTGCCCAAAATAAAGTTAATTCCCTGCAAAAAGATATTGATTCTACGCGTAAGAAGATTAAGCGAGAACGAGAGGAGACGGAGAAAGACTTTAAGAGTGCAAAGAACGCTGTTACTAAGGCACAAAATAGCGTTAACTCAATTCAGAAAGATATCAACAGTACCAAGTCAAAAATTAGCCGCCTGAAAAAAGATATTGATAATAAGAAAAAGTGGTACAAAAAGTCAAAATGGTATCAAAAGTCCTACCGTTGGGCTGAGTATTCTGCCTATGCCGCAGCGAAGGGTACCGAAATCGGGGCGCTGTATACAAAAATCGGCGGCTTAGAAACAGCGAAAGGTACGGCAAACGGCGTCCTAGAAGCAGCAAAAGCCACCCTACGCGGCGTCGAAGCGGGCATCCACTCTTTCCCCATCGACTCCGATCCTCGCATCGTTGGATTGTTCACTGCGAAGGAAACCGCCAACGCTGCCCTAGTCGCCTCAAAAGCCACCCTCAAAGGCATCGAAGCCTCTATCCAAACCATCCCCATAGAACTGGACCCTCGCCTCAGCGGACTTTACACCGCCAAGGAAACCGCCAATGCTGCGTTGGAGGTGGCTGAGCTGACTTTGGAAGGGGTGAAGCGATCGGTGGGAGCCGTTGCAGAGGTTAGCTCGTTTATTGTTAGCGCTGGTTTAGGCGGTTTGCTGGATGTGAAATCTGCCAGTTTCGAAGGCAGTTTGCAAGCCACCCAAGGTGGTTCAGTTTCCATGCAGTTGGCAGTGGTCTTTATGAAAGGCAAAACCCAAAATCTATCCTTAGCTTTCAACTTCAAGAGCCCCCTAGCCGCCGCCGAAGACCTTGCGAAAAAGCTGTTGCCTGGGCGTGTGCTCAGTTAGATGGATGAGGTTAGGCTTTGGGTAAACACTACCCCGAGTCTGCCACTATGCGCCGATACGCCTTACGAGATGACCAATGGGAGAGGATGAAAGACTTACTCCCAGGGCGTGAAGGGCACGTGGGAGGAACAGCTAAAGATAATCGCCTCTTCGTTGAAGCAGTACTTTATCGATATCGTGCCGGTATCCCGTGGCGTGACTTACCCGAGCGATTTGGCAAGTTTCGCTCCATTCATACCCGCTTTACCCGTTGGAGCCGAACTGGGGTTTGGGAGAGAGTCTTTCAAGTCTTAGCCGATGATGTCGATAACGAGTACGCTGCTATCGATGCCACTATCGTCAAAGCTCATCAGCACAGTGCCGGTGCTCAAAAAAATATCCCAACGACGACCAAGGCATTGGACGTAGCAGAGGGGGATTAAGCACTAAGATTCACGCGACATGTGATGCGTTGGGCAATCCCACAAGTTTCTGGCTGAGCGGTGGTCAAGCCCATGATTTAGCGGGAGCAGATGTCTTACTGCCCAAGCTCCAAGCTCAGAGCGTGATTGCGGATCGGGCTTACGATGCTGATGAACGAGTCCGACACCGGTTAGCTCGCCGAGGTCAGAGAGCAGTGATTCCATCGCGTTCGACTCGCAAGAATCCCTGCGCCTATGACCGAGAACTCTACAAGGCAAGACATCTGAATTGAAAATATGTTTGCCAAACTGAATCAATATCGAGGGATAGCGACTCGTTACGACAAGACAGCAGTCAACTTCCTCGGAGCAATCCATCTCGCTGCCACAGTCATTTGGCTCAACTGAGCACACGACCTAGAATTTTCTGCAAGCAAGCTACGGAGACTTTCGAGAGATTCATAGCAGTACCGCTGGAGTGAACAGAGTGTGTAGCTGCAAATATTTCAAGAGCTCTATCCCAGAATCCTGACAACGAATATGCCACCGTTGATTCAACTGTGTGAGCCCATCAAGATATCGCCGGGGCGAAAAGAAACGCCGAATGGCACCTTTGAGGCTCAAGCCATCGGGCGCAGTCGAGGTGGATTATCAACTGAGGTTCACGCCATCTATAGTCATTCGACTTAGGAGTGATACATCTCTAATCAACATTGGGGCGATAAGTCGCGACAATCTCATCAAGAGAAGTGGACTCATCGGCATAGCTGCGAATTTTCTTCAAAGCCGCAAAGTCCCCTTCAATCTTGTTGAAGTCAGGTGAGTAAGGAGGCAAGAATAAAACGTGATGCCCCGCAGATTCCATAATCTCTGTGACCACTGCTGGACGGTGGAATGGAGCGTTATCCAATACCAACACTGACTCCCGTTGCAATCTGAGCAATAGGTGTTCTTTCAGCCAGGTTTCAAACACGGCAGCCGTAACTCGCCCTTGCAGCAGCAGTGGAGATAGCCACTCTCCTCGACATCGCGCCGCGATCAAGTTTTCTCGCGGACGCCGTTGGGCATGGCGTTCGCCGTAGACTGTGTGCCCCCGAGGTGACCAAGCGTAAAGACAGGGAGCATCAAGCTCAAATCCTGACTCGTCGCTGTAGACGATGGCACTAGGACCCAACGGCTTTATCCACCGACGCAACCTCCTGAGAAACCTCTGACGAGCTACCGATTGACGTTGGCGATAGCGCAACTGTTTTTTTTCGAGTAATGCCCAAGTGTTGAAGTCGTCGACCGATGGCGCTGGGATGGACGTTAAAGTGAGCAGCTCTGTCTTTAAGACGGGCCTCAGGGTACTGGCGTACGTGTGCAAGTAACGCTTCAGGGGCAATTTTTCGACGGCGTTTTTTCACCACGGTCGCTGCCAGTTTAGGGCGTGCCAACCACCGATAAATTGTGGCTCGACTGACTTGGAAAGTTTGACTGACGGTGGTCACTGATGAGCCATTACGGACGGCGTCGATGACGCGCTGTCGCAAGTCTAGGCTGTAGCTCATTGAAGGATTGGCTCCAAAGAAGTCCTACTCTCATAATGTCTCATCGCTAAGTCGAATGACTATATGATGTTCTGAACAATGCCGTTGGTTTTCATCTAACGTCTAGGCAAGCTCATGACTTGCAAGGAGCTGATGCACTGTTGGGAAAGCTTGAGTCAAGCAAAGTAGGCACATTGTTGGCAGATAGAGCTCATGCTGCTCAGCAGCGAGTTTTAAAGGCATTGGAGCAGACTAACGGCGAGGCAATGATTCCCAACAGAAGCAATCGAAAGGTTCCCTGCGCCTATGACCAAGAGAAGTAAAAGTGGAGGCACTTGGTAGAGAACTTTTTCTGTAAGTTAAAGCAACATCGAGCCATCGTCATGCGCTGTGACAAGATGGCACGCAACCTTCTTAGGGGTGATTCATCTCGCTGCCGCTGCCATCTGGCTTAGCTGATGACGAGCCACAGTATATTTAGTCGATTTGGGATGTATGCGCTTTTCGTAGGTTTCCATGGTTTTGATCGAGTGATTCTTTCGCTGATAAGTTATCTAGACCTCTCCAATGCATCAAAAGAGCTAACTTTACTTGATTTCCTGAACGCTGAAGTAGTTCCCCTGCCAAATGACGACTAATGTTCGCTAATTTGCTGATTATACGGACAGCCCGATCGCGAAGCTTACTATTTGTAACTGACACATCAATCATCTGATTCTCATAGACTTTCCCCAGGAGAACCATCGTGCCTGTAGAAATAATGTTGAGAGCCATCTTTGTCGCAGTTCCTGCCTTTAAACGAGTAGATCCAGTCAATAGTTCAGGACCCACTACAAGCCGAACATCAGCATCAACTTTGCCGGGGGCAGAGACTTGAGATTGAGGCACACATGCAATGAAGGCAGTCTTTGCCCCATTTCCTTTGGCGCGCTTTACTGCTCCATGAACATAAGGTGTTGTGCCTCCTGCGGTAATACCAATAACAATATCTTTGGAAGATACTTGTTTCTCATCAATCACACGCGCTCCATCCTCGGCATTATCTTCCAAAGCCTCAGAGCTGCGGATTAGAGCGTCCGCACCTCCTGCGATAATGCCCTGAACCATTTCAGGTGGGGTGCAGAAGGTAGGAGGACATTCTGAAGCGTCTAGAACTCCCAGCCGGCCACTTGTGCCTGCTCCGACGTAAAACAGTCGGCCACCCTGCGTTAAGCAATCAGCAGCTAACTCAATGACTGTTGCTAAGCTTTCCCGGGCTGCCGCGATCGCCTCAATTGTCTTCAGATCTTCCTGATTGAATAGATCAACCAGCTCTAGCGGGGAAAGGGTATCCAACGCCTCGCTGGCAGAATTCGTCTGCTCTGTCGTTAGATAACTACGATCTTCTAATTCTACAGACGATGAACTCTGCGGCAATTCCTGATCGTTAGACATGGTTCAAAGTTAATGCAGTATCAGCTAAAGGATTACTTATCTCCCCTGCATCTTACTGCGGCGCTGCTGACTCCGTTTACGTAGCAGAGCTTTGCTTACAGGAAACCCAGCCACTGGAATTTCTTGATACTGACGATCGCGCTCTAAGTGCTTCAGCTCGGTAAAGTCGACCCAATGGATGCAGTCAACGGGACAGGTGTCGATCGCCTCTTGAACAATATCTTCTGAGTCGCCGTCCTGGCAGATCACTCGGGCACGGCCATGCTCAGGCTCCATGTAAAAGGTATTTCGGGCTACTTGGGAGCAATACGTACATCCGACGCATTCGACCTCATCCACATAAACCCCTTTCTGTCGAACAGAACCACCTAATTCAGGCTCAAATCCCGTACGCTCACCTTCGCCGTGGCGGAAGTCACCACCCAATTCAGGCTCAAAACCAGACGGCTGCGCTTGCTCATCAAACATGCTCGTACCTCATTCGCACTGCCGCTAATTAAGGCTAACCTCTCAATGTTCTTCCTAAAGCTCTAGCAGGATTCGGGTAGAGTTCAGCCCATACACAGGATATGTATGGGCCTAGAGGCCGTATAGGCAACCTCCAATCAGGGTCTTTACTCTGGCAAAGAAGCAGATATTAGGACGAAG
>JBCCTE010000122.1:0-7577 GCA_039198915.1 Cyanobacteria bacterium P01_D01_bin.73
CCGCCAATTCCCAACTACATCGGCACCCTCGCCGTTGAAATTACCCGTCCCTCGACTGCCCCGTAGGTTTTATCCAATACCCGTAGGTTTTATACCCAATAGATGTCTGCCCCATAAGTCACTGCGACGCTGACACTAGCGCGGCGGCGTGGTTAGAAAGCTTACAGATTGTGTAGGAATGGACTCGAGCTGCATCTATTTAGAGGGCTGCAGACGCAGAAATTTGTAGGCGTAGAAATTTGTAGGCGCAGAGATTCGCAGACATAGAAATTTGTAGAGACAAAAGTTTTGCAGACATAGAAATTTACAGAGGTTTCCGACAATCCTATGGCTCAACCCCAAAACACTCCCCAGGTCAGCAGTCTTTACACCGATGGCGCTTGTTCTGGCAACCCTGGTCCCGGTGGCTGGGGCGCTGTGGCGTATTTTGATGACCGAAGCTGCCACGAAATTGGAGGGGCAGATCGAAACACAACCAATAATCGTATGGAGCTACAGGCGGCGATCGCGGCTCTAGAGCTACTCGACGAATTTCCCCACCCTCAACCCATCACCATCCACAGCGATAGTAAGTACGTTATCGACGGTATTACTAAGTGGATTAAGGGCTGGAAGCGGAAAGGCTGGAAAACTTCCACCGGCAAAGCGGTACTTAATCAGGACCTGTGGCAGGCGCTAGACCAGGTAAATCAACCCTGGGTGAAATGGCTATATGTACGCGGCCATAGCGGCGATCGCGGTAATGAACGGTGTGATGCGATCGCTCGGGGCTTCTCAACCGGTTGCCCTCCTAAGTTACAGCAGCAGAGTAGGGGGGCAGAGGACGAGACACATGAAAAAAAATTGCTCTCGCCGGAAAGTCCTGACCTGCGATCTACGTCACTACCGCCCATAAAATCCCTTGCTACCGTGGGTTCTACAGGGACAACAGAGAACAAAAGCAATGGTTTCTCATCGTCCCAACTATCCTTAACTGATCCTCTGTCGGATTTGGAAGCTATGACGGACAGCATGGTTATGCCGGCCCCCTCCGATACACTCTCTCGCGAAGTTCGGGTCGGACATCTACGAAACTTGATTGAAACCTTACGGGTCGCTGATGAAGTGTCCGATAAGGGATATTTGATAACTAGTGCGGAACTAGCGGACCTTATGGACGTTAATGCCAGTGCGGTCACTAGTCGCGGAGATAATTGGGTCTGGCGAAACTGGGTCGTAACCCGGATGCGCCGAGAAGGGAACCAGATCCTTTGGCAGTTGGAGCGAATTGAAGATGTTGTTTAGGAGGATGTCGCCTAGGTTATTCTCTTCGCGGCCTCCGATCCCCTTGCGGTGACTCTGACGGATGGCGACTCTGACGGATTTAGTCAAGGAAAAGGCGACTCATCTCGGGTTTCACCGGGTGGGTGTCGCGGCGGTGGATCCCCATCACCCTGACACCCCGGGACGTCAAGGGTTACAAAACTGGCTGAATCAGGGCTATCAGGCCAAGATGGATTGGATGGGCGACCCTCGTCGTCAGGACGTTCAAACGGTTATGCCGGAGGTGCGATCGCTCATTTGCCTAGCTCTGAACTACTACACCGACCACCAGCACTCACAGGACCCCGAGCACGGCAAGATTTCTCGCTATGGCTGGGGTCGTGACTATCACAAGGTTCTGGGACGTCGCCTCAAAGCCCTCAGTATTTGGCTAACGGAAGAGCATGGAGCCACCTGTCGCTGGTATGTAGATACGGGTCCCATTTCTGAAAAAGCCTGGGCAGAGCGGGCCGGGATCGGTTGGATTGGCAAACACGGTAATGTGATTACTCGCACTCACGGTTCCTGGGTGTTTCTTGGTGAGGTATTAACGGACCTGGAGCTGGAGCCCGATCGCACCCATACTGCCCACTGCGGTAATTGCCGTAAGTGCCTGGATGCTTGCCCAACGGATGCGATCGCCCAGCCTTACGTCGTTGATGACAACCGCTGCATCGCCTACCACACCAATGAAAACCGGGAAGAGGAGCTGCCGGAGGCGATCGCCAATAACCTCAACAACTGGGTTGCCGGGTGCGACATTTGTCAGGACGTATGCCCCTGGAACCAGTTTTATGCCCAGCCCACCGACATCCCCGACTTCCAGCCCTACCCGCAAAACATTGCGCCATCTCTCTCCCACCTAGCAACCCTGAGCCAAGAAGACTGGGATGAGCAGTTTCGAGCCTCTGCCCTTCGCCGCATCAAACCCACCATGTGGCAGCGCAATGCTCGAGCCAATCAAAAAGCCCAGGAAAATAAAGCCCACGAGCCTAGAGAGGAATCCGAGGCAGTCAGGCAGGAGCAATAAAGGGAATAAAAATAAAGGCAATAAAAAAGACCGACAGGCGATGTGCTCCGTCGGTCTTTTTTTAATTTGCGTATTCGCTGCTGTTCAACAGACGCTTAACGTGATCGCATCAGGTCTATACGACCGCAGCAACCTTCTCGCCTTTAGTTAGGCGCTCGTAGGCATCACGCATCTTCAAGCCGGTCAAAACCTGGAATAAGCCAGAGCCATTGTTGGAACCGGGATACTCACGGTGCTTAATCAAAAGCTCAGTCATCTCACCGGAGTACTTTGTGGAGACGTTGCTCAAGTGCTGCTCCACGTAAATCAATTCGTCCAGGTTCTCAAACTGACCATCAACTTCCAGTACGGAAACGCTGTTACCGTAGTACTCCTCGGGACCGTAGAACATCTTCAGTCCAGGGTAAGAGCAAGTCAGCTTACGACCACAGGGCGTCCAATTAATGGTCGATCCCTCGTCAAACAGATATGCAGGCGCAAACCCTTCTACACCTTCACGCTGAATCATGCGAACGCGCAGAATCTTACGCTCCTTATCATCCTTAAGCAAATGGGTGGGCAGGATTTGCAGCACCACATCAGCGTGGGTTTTCTGAGGATCAATATAGGCTTGGAAGTCGGGGCGGCGGGCTTCAATAGACGCCAAAACGTCTTCGTAGGTATGACCCCGCTCAGCCATATCACGCTGGATCTTCCAGGCAATTTTCACTTCGTCACTGATGTCGAGGTAGACGCTAAAGTCCAGCAGCCCCCGTACTCGCTCGTCAAATAGAGGATGTAGCCCTTCAATTACGATGACCTTATTGGGATCAACTCTCTCAGGGGGATCAAGCTCGCCGGTCTCGTGATTGTAGATGGGCTTATCAATGGGATTGCCTTCCTTGAGGGACTTGATTTGCTCATACATCAAGTCGAAGTTGTTGGCTTTAGGATCCAGTGCCGTCACGCCCGCAGCCTTACGACCCTTACGATCCAGACTGTGATAGTCGTCTAGGCAGATGACCGTCATGAACTCTTCGCCGAACAAATCGGCGAGACGACGCAAAAATGTAGATTTACCGCATCCGGAGTCCCCGGCTACACCAATTAAAACTACGCGGTCGGGCTTGCTGGACATAGGTTTCCTCTATGCAATGATAATGTTAGCTAATCCTTACAATGATTTTCAGAGGCGATCGCCGTAGGAAGCAGCTAAGTCCCTGATCTAAATTTAGAGTCAGGAAATAGCCGCAAATCTTATGCGACGGTCATTTTGCAGCATCGCCGGTCTTCGCGCAAAGGCACCGTCAGCTCCAGTCGTTTATTGCTGCAAATTCACTGCACAGCCGAAGAAACGTCTGAAAGGCAATGAGTGCTCTTTACTATTAAGGATTGTTTACTCCTGTTGAGTCCCAAGTAGAGTATCAAGGTCTTGCTCTTTGACGCAAGCAATTTATCCCGGCGTGAACAACACCCAAAAATCCCGATTTCCCCGTATTCAAGTCCACCCTGTCCCCCTTTGTCCGGCTTCCATTTGTGGATCCATTGAAGAGATTGGAGTCAGCAGAATGCGGAGTTTTTATTTCAATAAAGTTACATTTTTGGGGCTGATGACCTGCTACTTTTCGGCGTACAAGTACGGTGGGCTGGGCGATTTAGCATCATGGAAACTGCGCCAACGGGAGTGCGTCTTGGGAAGAACCCTGAGAGATACTGGTAGTAGGTGGTCGTTGAAGGTGACGGCCATGCCCAAAAGATTGTCAGTTGACTAGAGAGAAGTTTTATCGTTAGAGAAATTCCGCAGCCTAAGCGTTATCTAGGCTGGGGTTGCCCTATTGGTAGGATCTTCTATAACTTTAATAAGCCTTTGAACTGTTGGAGAGCATTAGTAAGCATGTATAGTTCCAGTGCGATCGGGAGCAATAGCGGTGCAACTGCCGGCAACCGTTTGTTCCGTTATGAAGTTAGCGGTATTCGGAATAATGGAGCCGGTCAGGCGCCAGTTCGCAAAAGTGGCAGTGTTTTCATCACTGTTCCCTACAGTCGCATGATGGACGAGATGCGGCGTATCATCAATCTTGGCGGCAAAATCCTAAGCATTACGCCTGTCAACGCCGCGTCGTCAGATGCTTCTGTTAGCAGCCAGCCCAGCGCTGCACCAGATACTAGCGCTGAGACCAAAGCCAGTGCCCAGCCAAAGGCGGCAGCCAAGAAGAAAAAGCCTGGCGATGGCATTCCCAGCAATACCTATAAGCCGAAGAACCCCTACATTGGCAAGTGTCTGTCCAATGACGCCTTGGTTGCTGAGGGTGGATCCGGCATCGTTCAGCACATGGTGTTTGATATCGGTGAAAGCGAACTCAAATACGTTGAAGGGCAAAGTATTGGTATTGTGCCCCCTGGCAAGGATCAGCGTGGTCGTGCCCACAAGGTTCGGCTTTATTCGATCGCCTCAACCCGCCACGGCGACAACGTAGACGACAAGACGGTTTCTCTATGTGTCCGTCAGCTTGAGTACGACGATCCCGAAAGCGGCGAGCACGTTTATGGTGTTTGCTCCACCCACCTTTGCAACCTAAAGCCCGGCGATGACGTAGCTATTACCGGTCCGGTTGGTAAGGAAATGCTGCTGCCGGATGATACCGATGCCAACATCATCATGCTGGGAACGGGAACAGGCATTGCCCCCTTCCGTGCATTCCTGTGGCGTATGTTTAAGGAGGAGAATCCCGGGTACAAGTTCAACGGCTTGGCTTGGCTATTCTTTGGTATTCCCTATACCGCCAACATTCTCTACAAGGATGACCTGGAGAAGATGCAGGCGGAGTACCCCGACAACTGCCGCTTAACCTACGCTATTTCCCGTGAGCAGAAGACCGAGGCTGGCGGAAAGATGTATATCCAAGAGCGCATTAAGGAAAATGCCGATGAGCTGTGGGAGATGATTCAAAACCCCAAGACTCACCTGTACATGTGCGGACTGCGTGGCATGGAGGCTGGTGTCGATGAGGGCATGAGCGCTGCTGCGGGCAAGTTTGGCGTGGATTGGAAAGAGTATCGCCGACAGCTCAAGAAGGAGCACCGCTGGCACGTTGAGGTCTACTAAGAGACTTATGGGATGGGCAGGGCTGTCAAAGGCGATCGCGATAAGCGGTTGATTTAGATAACTACCCCTGCCCATGTTTCAACTTAGGCGAAACAGCGACTGAAAAAGCCCGGAGAGCAAACCTATGCTCTCCGGGCTTTTTGGTTTTGAAATGTTTGGCTCTGTCTAAACGTCGCCGCGAATTTCTTCAACAACGCCATCCCGTAGAAGAACTTCGACCTGCATTTTCTCTAGTAGGTTGTCGCCTTTGTTGAGGATGAAGGAGCTATCCATCTGTCCTTGGCTAACTTCCTGATCTAGCTCTAGACCCTGAACCTGATTGAGCTGTTGTAGCAGCTGGTTCTTTTGGTTGAGCATTTTGTTCTTCTGCTCGTTGAGTTGCCGCTGTACGTTTTCGATCTGTCGCTGCACTTCGGCGCTGGGGGGCTGTACGCTTTGCTTTTGGATCTGGGCGATCGCCTGTTGTCCTTGGGTTTCGAGGGACTGCATCTGGCGATCAATTCGACTCACTTGCTCTTGCAATTCCGCCTGAGCCTGCTCTTTCCAGTGGGGGGTAACGATGGATTTAATGTTGATTTTGCGGGTGAGTTGCAACGAACCTTGAGCGACATCCATAGGGAATTTGTGAATTGTTTTCTAAGGGTTTCCAGGGGTGGGGCACCGTTGGAGGCAGAGGATATGGGATCCGTGCCAGCTTCAGATTTTTAGAATTTTTAAGCATGGACTGACCAAGAAAGGCGCTCTGCCCGTCTTAAAAAGACTAATCAAATGTTGGTTCCCACCAAGGGCGGTCTTATCAGGATGCCCCAAACATTCCGTCAATCATATCGCGGTAGTGGTCGGTGATACGGGGACGGCGCATTTTCAGGGTTTGAGTGAGCTGCCCGTTTTCCTGGGAGAAGGGGTCGGCGAGGAGGCGGAAAGGGCCATGCGCTCTTCGGCTTTGTAACCAGGGCGATTTTTTAGCTCGCGGCTCAGTTCGTTGCGGAACAGGGTTTCAAGGCTGGACTCTAGGGCGATCGCTCCATCGCTGCCCACAGTCCATTGGGGGACGGTTCCTCCCTGGGCGCGCAGATTAATTTCAACGGCTTCGCGATTGGGCACAATCAGGGCACCCAACACCTTTTGATCCTGCCCCACCAGCATGATTTGGTCGATAAAGACGCTGCGGGCACAGGCATCCTCGATAGGCTGAGGCTCAATATTTTCGCCGTTGGTGAGAACGATGGTGTCCTTGGCGCGACCGGTAATGATCAGATCACCGTTGGGGAAGAGCTGACCGATGTCGCCGGTGTCGAACCAGCCGTTGGGGTTGATTGCCTTTTGGGTTGCCGTGGGATTTTGGTAGTATCCCGCCATCACCTGGGGACCGCGAGCCAGCACTAGGCCGCGATCGCCAATGGGCAACGGATTACGGGTGTCCAAATCCACAATCTGCAATTCGGTTTTGGGGATGGGAGCGCCGGAAGAACCGCGCCGATTAAACCATAGACGGCGTGCGGTGAGCACTGGGGCGGTTTCTGTCAGTCCGTAGCCCACCAGCACTTTGATATCGACGATTTCGAAAAACAGTTCCAGGTGGGGGGCGAGGGCGCCGCCGCCGCTGATGGCGTAGCGGAATTCGCCGCCGGTTGCCTGACGGATGGTTTTGTAAATTAGGCGATCGCCCAGCTTGTGCAGCGGCCAAAAGACGGCGGCTTTGATGGAACTCCACAGTCGGGACAGCGGCGAGGCGGCCTGGGTTGCCAGCTCCAATCCCTGGGCTTTGCGCTTGGCTACGATATGCTTCTCGCTAAAGCCGAGGAAGGTTTTGACCAGGTTTTGCTTTTTTGCGGGCTGCGATCGCAATTGCTTTTGCACGCCCTCATAGATGGACTCCCACAGCCGCGGCACCGCCAACATATAGAACGGCTGGTGGGTTTTGAAATCGGCTTTGATGGAGCGCAGGTTGGTGTACACCAGCTTGCAGCCCTGGGATGCCAGGTAATAATCGCCGGCTCGCCCGAAGGAATGCCAGGTGGGCAGGATGGTCAGCGCCGGGTCGCCGGGATAGGGGGCGGCGACGCTACCCAGGCTGGTCATTTGGTGCATCAAGTTGCCGTGGGAGAGCATTACGCCCTTGGGTTTACCGGTGGTACCGGAGGTATAAATCAGCGTTGC
>JBCCTE010000123.1:0-7573 GCA_039198915.1 Cyanobacteria bacterium P01_D01_bin.73
CTCCACAATTGATTGATCAGGAGCAATGGGAATTACATAGAACGTACTCCAGCTAGACTCCGTTTCACTCAGTCCTAAATTTGGAAATAACATTGGCACATAGGCACCAATTTTATGTTTAGGCACGTGGTCCACTAACGGCAAAGGTGAATTGTTTTCAATGCCCTCAAGATAGCTAGAGGATAGGGGTTCAAAGAAATGAAAATGGTTTCCTGCAAATCCTGTCACCTGTTTTCGATGGTTATACATGTACAGCGTTGCAGAGTGGAGGTGGGCTAGATGATAACCATCGATGTAATTCTCGACAATAATCTTCCAGTTAGCATTGATTTTGTGGCGGGCTCGGCCTTCCACATACTCCACTAATTTTTCTGGCTGATGGGGACCCAGGTAAGATTCCACTGGACCAAACCAATGATCTAAGCTATCTGCATTTGGATCAGGATGGACAAAAATCATTCCTCGCCAAATCCCGACTGAGGCCTGATGTAAACACAATTTTTTGAAATCAAGATCGGGAAATTGATTTTTATATTCAGGTACTCCTTTAAGGTTGCCATTTAAGTCATAAACCCAATCGTGATACGGACAGGTAAGTATCTTCTTGCGTCTCCCTGAAGTACGCAATAGTTGTGTTCCCCTGTGGCGGCAGATGTTGTGAAATGCTCGAAGTTTCTTATCGTTATCCAAAAGCACCACAATATTGCTTAGCCCTGCTTGAACAGTAATGTAGTCGCCAGATTCAGTAAGATCCTCGACGAATCCAGCCATCTGCCAGGTCTGGCTAAATATTGTCTTCATCTCCCGATCAAAGCATTCTTGAGAGGTGTAGGCTTCCACGGGTAAAACAGGCGTTGAATGGGCGATCATCACTGTAATTTCTCCTTTCTCTTAAAGCAAGATAGATATGATTTCCCAACTGGATTCAAGTTCTTAATTACAAGTTCCTAACTAAAGGCTGGAAAGAAAAGCGCGACGCTAAATGCAATCCACGTAATCAAGATAAACCAGAATAAAATGGGATTTTCTTTGCGGTAAACGGGTTCGACGAAATGAGTCACTCCAGTGAAGAAGTCAGGAATAATCCAGTACAGACAAAAGATTCCCCAAATCCACTGCCAATTTAGGAAAGCGGCTCCGTAGGCTATTAGCAAACCTACAATAGTGCGCCACTTTATCTTATTTACTGGAGCCTTAGGGGCTAAGTTTTTGGCTGAATCCTGATTGGAATAATTTGGCCATTTGATATTTTTAAGCGCCATAGTAATAGACGTTCCGAAACTTGATAAATAGCCCGATTTCTTTGGCTATAGACACCCACTAGTCCACCGCAACCCAGATTTGAGCCGCATCAGTGCCTGACGAATCGTAAACTTCTAAGTCTGTGCTGTAAGACCTTTGTAGAGAGGCGCTTCCAATCGATTCCCAGGTCGCCGGAATACTTCTTTCTAAATCCCCCGTTACCTGAAATTGGGCATAGGGGCTAGCAGCAATACTGACTTTACTTAAATCCGCGGCAATGCCTTCAAAACTAGAGACCCTATGACCAATGGTGATCGTAAATTGTTGCCCATCTTCTGAGTAATTGCTGTAGGCGACATAAGTTTTTTCATCCACGGTATTTTCCAAGCTGAAAAACGAATCAGACTCAGAATATTGACGCCAAAGCTCTTCTAAATCCTGGGAATACTGATTGTTTTTAAAACTGGTTTCCTGAGTGATTCCCACTAGATAAATCGCTCCCTCTTGGATGATTTGGTGGGCGGGTGCCATTTTTTGGGGGGTCGGTTCTGAATCAGAAGACTGTGCTAACTCTGAGACCGGAAATGAGTTAGAAAGCTGTTTCTGAGGCACTTCAAGCGCCGTTAGAGAGTCCTGAATCCCTCTTGTTTTGACTGCGGAAAATTCTTTGGCTGTGGCATTGGGAGGGACTGCTTGAAGTGGAGCGAAACCTGTCGAATTAGGCATGGATTGGGAGGGTGAGGTCGAAATAGATGGAACTGTGATGAATGGGGCTGACCTTGGGTATGAGATGGTGGCAGCTTGAAAGGCTTGGGCACGACCAAAGTAGTGAGTCAGTGCAAGGGTTGTAGTGCTAGCTCCAAGGGCGATCGCCACAGCACCGATGCCACGACGATGGTGTATTAGCCAACGCCCAAAGACTGAGCGAGGCGAAATGAAATGTTTTTTCATTGGTAGTTTTCAAATTCTGTTGTTGGAGCTGGTTAGTGTCCTTGAAATGTCGAGATTTAACCTAGTCCGTTCAAAAAGGTGCGATAGGTCAGCTCTGCTGCGTCATTACGAGCCAAATCACCGTTACTGACCGCCGACCATGCTGCCCAAATTAGGGAGTCCATCACCACGGTGACCCAAGCGTTAGGGACATCGGCAGCGATAACGCCATCCTGCTTAAGCTGGGCAACAAAAGCCTCTAGCTCGCTAATTTGTCGGTCATAGGCAGCTTTGACCTCTGGGTCTTTGTAGGCCGATGCTTCCACCACCAGAAAGTGAAAGCGATCACCCAGGGGAACAACCCCACGCAGAAATCCAAGCAAAGCCTTATCCGTAGGGAGGTTTTGAGCCGTCACCTCAGCCGTAACTTGATCAATGGCGGCGATCGCCTCCATCGCCAAGTCCCGCACCAGAGCTTCTCGCGAGGGAAAGTGCCGGTACAGCGTTGCTCGTCCAACACCTGCCTGGGCTGCAATTTGACTGAGAGAAGCCCCCGGATTTGATGCCAGCACTGACGCCGTAGCAGTCAGCAGGGACTGCTTAGCCTTGGAATGGGGTGACTTGTCCATGAACCGATAATAACTCAAAGGAGACAAAAATGTCTCATAAGGGGCAAATTATTCTGATTCTCTCAATATTCTCGGGTTCAGTCGGTGGCAAAATGATGGGGTTGGGCAGGGGGCAAGTTGATAGGGGCGTGAACCAAACAACATCAACGGTGGGGCAGCGGCCCATGGGACAGCCACTGAGCATCTACTTAGACCACAGCGCCACGACGCCCCCTTGCCCGGAAGCGATCGCTGCAATGAATGAAATCCTGCAAGACCAGTGGGGCAACCCGTCGAGTACCCACCGCTGGGGGGAGCGATCGGCAATGGCGCTGGAAATGGCTCGGGTTCAGGTGGGCGTGTTAATTGGGGCGGACCCAACGGAAGTATTTTTTACGAGTGGCGGTACCGAGTCAGACAACTGGGCTTTGATGGGAATTGCGCGGCAGTATCGAGAGCCGCAGCATTTGGTCATTTCGTCGGTGGAGCATTCGGCGATCGCCAAAACCGCAGACTTTCTGGAAACCCAAGGCTGGGACGTCACGCGTCTACCGGTTAATCACCAAGGGCGAGTGAATCCTTTGGACCTGTCGGCGGCGCTGCGTCCGGACACCGCGCTGGTTTCAATCATTCACGGGCAAAGCGAGGTGGGTACCCTTCAGCCCATTGAGGAGTTGGGGGCGATCGCCCGAGACGCTGGGGTTTTATTCCACGTCGATGCTGTGCAAACGGCTGGACGGGTGCCCATCGATGTGCAAACGTTGCCCATAGATTTGCTGTCATTGTCGAGCCATAAGATCTATGGACCCCAAGGGGCAGGTGCACTTTTCGTGCGTTCGGGGGTGGAAATTATGCCGTTGTTCTTTGGCGGGGGGCAGGAGGGGCGGCTTCGGGCTGGGACCCAGGCGGTGGCAGCGATCGCTGGTTTCGGAGCAGCGGCGGAGCGGATTGCCCAGGAGCTGGCCACTGAATCCCAACGGTTAACGACATTGCGCGATCGCCTATTTGCTGGATTAGCATCCTGTGCCGGATTGCAGCCTACGGGCGATCGCCGCCACCGACTGCCGCACCACGCCAGTTTTTGCCTGGACCTTGCGAGCTGGAAAAATATCAACACCCCTCCCAGTGGCTGGGATTTGGTGCGTCAATTTAACAGCGCCAGCATTGCTGTTAGCTCCGGTTCTGCGTGCAATAGTGGCACTCTGAGCCCCAGCCCGGTGTTATTGGCAATGGGCTACGGCGAAACTGAGGCGATCGGGGCATTGCGGTTTTCCTTGGGGCGATCAACCCAGATGGCAGACATTGATTGGACGATTCAAGTGGTCCGCCAAATTCTTAAGCAGCTAGGCTGTAGCGCCATTCGCAAGTCTGCTCTAACCTCGGCTCGCTCCAAGGCTTCCGTTAGCTCCAAAGTTTCAGTTAGCTAAGACGGTTCACAGACCCAATCCGGTCAGTGGATTCAGTTAACCTTGACTTACGGGTACTACGGAAAAATCCTCGACCTTTCCTCTACCTTCTCCCCTTGGCGTTGAGGCATTTGAGTTTGGATTCTGGGAAACGATACTGGTGGCGATCGCGCCTTGTCCTGTCCCTCGGGGCAGTGCTCTTAGCTGGGTTGGGTTTGGACGGCTTGCTCCACGCCCGAGTAGAGGGCTGGTGGTTTGACTCCCTGGGCTATGGCGCGATTTTCTGGCAGCGATTTGGCCTCCAGGTGGCGCTGTTTACCATCATCGGCAGCTTGAGCTGGACCTGGCTGTGGGGAAATTTAAACCAGGCTTTGCGGCGTTTGCCGCGAAGACGATCGCCCGATCATTCCCCGTCGGGACTGCCGGAAAAATGGTGGGTGCGATCGCCCGACCTCAGCCCACCGTCTTCAGACTTTGCGCCAGATCCCCCAAAAAATGAACCTCCCCTAAACGGAGCAATGCCCCTGGGGATCACCATTGCGATCGCTCTAGTAATCATCGCGACGCTGGAGCTATTGGGGCTGCACTACGGCAGCGTGGCGTGGGAGTCCTTTCAGGAGGCGACATCAGCGGGCAATGCTATCGATGCTTCAGCCCTAGACGGATTAACACTGGAGCCCATTCCGGCCCGGTTTGATCCCCAAATGATGGTCAATCGCCTGGGACAGATTATGCAAGGCGATCGCTGGCAGTGGTGGCTGGCGGCGGCGATCGCTGTTGGGATTGGGCTGCTGTTGCGTCCGGCGGGAAGCTTGACCGTGTTGGCGCTGGGGCAATCTCTGGGCTTTGCCTGGATCGTCGGACACCATTGGCAAGTGTGGCTACTCGCCGCCCAAGCCGTGCCCTTTAATCAGCGGGATCCCCTGCTCGAGCTGGATATTGGCACCTACGTTTTTTCGTTGCCCCTGTTAGACCTAATCAACTTTTGGCTGATTGGCTTGGTTGCCCTAGGACTGCTGTCGGTGCTGCTGGTGGATTTACTGGCAAGGCGCACCCTAGAGCGGGGCTACTTTGCTGGGTTGACGGTACAGCAGCAGCGCCACGGCTATCGATTATTGGGATGGCTGTTGGTGGCGATCGCCAGCAGCCTCGCCCTAAGCTGCCTGGAGCTGGTGTACTCCCCTCGCGGCGTTACCTATGGAGCCAGCTTTACTGACGTTTGGGTACAATTCCCGGTCAATGCGTGTCTAGCGGTGCTGGCGGCGGTTCTTGGCGTTGGACTTCTGGGCTACGGCTTCACCGGGCAGCGCCTATCGGTGTTAGTCACCCGCGTGCCCCGCTCCAGACGACGCTTGGTCGACACTCTGCCCCGCCCGAGAAATGTGGTCAGCGATCGCCGACTGCCCATGGAAACAGTGCTCGTTGGCATCACATTCCTAACCGTGACGTCAGTGCTTACGGGGATCGTCCTGCCCCAGCTGGTTAATGCCATCGTGGTAAAGCCCAACGAAATCGAACGGGAGCGATCATTTATCGCCCGCAATATCGAATACACGCGCCAGGGATTTGGGCTGGAGGATATTGAGGTTCGACGCTTTGACGTGCAGCGCTCTGATGATCCCGGAACAAGTGATTTGGATACTACGGCGATCGCCAGCGTCCTAGAGCAAAACGCCGCCACCATTGAAAATATCCGCCTTTGGGACACCCAACCGCTGCTGGAAAGCAATCGCCAACTCCAGCAAATCCGCCCTTACTACCGCTTTGCCAGTGGCGACATTGATCGATATCAACTTCCCAGCAGCACCACTGACGATAATGCTGGCGGTGATGACACCTCACTGCAGCAGGTCATCTTATCTTTGCGGGAAATTGATCCCGACTCCGTCCCCAGCCAGGCTCAAACCTGGGTGAATCGCCACCTCGCCTACACCCACGGCTACGGCTTCACCCTCAGTCCCGTCAATAAAGTCGATCCCAGCGGGTTGCCCCAATACTTCGTCAAAGACATCAGTTCCAGCGGTCCCAACACCGGAGCCCTAACGGTTACCCCTCCGTCAATTCGCCAGGCGATCCCCATTGAGCATCCGCGAATTTACTACGGTGAGCTGGCTAGCACCTATGTAATGGCTCCCTCCACTGTTGACGAATTCGACTATCCCAGCGGCGACACCAATGCCTACAACCACTACGATGGCCGGGGAGGAGTGCAGTTGGTAAATCCCTGGCGGCGACTGGTTTTCGCCTGGACCTTGCGGGATTGGCAGATGCTATTTGCCCGCAATTTAACCACCGACACCAAGGTGCTAATCCATCGCCAAATTCGTGAGCGGGTCCGGGCGATCGCCCCCTTCCTACGCTACGACAGCGATCCCTACGGCGTCGTGGTGGATGTCGGCGATGCCCCTGACTATGCCACGATCGATGCCGATGCGAAGGATTCTAACCACCTGTTTTGGATTGTGGATGCCTATACCGTTAGCGATCGCTACCCCTACTCCGAACCCAACGCCCAGAAGCTGAACTATATCCGCAACACCGTCAAAGTCATCGTCGACGCCTACGACGGCACCGTCCGGTTCTATGTTGCCGATCCCAGCGACCCAATTATCCAAACCTGGCAGCGCCTCTTCCCAGAATTGTTCGCCCCCATCGATAGCCTCCCCCCTGCCCTGCGCAGCCATCTCCGCTACGGCAACGACCTACTCAGCATCCAATCCGAACGCCTGCTGACCTACCACATCGACAACCCCCAAGCGTTCTACAACCGAGACGATGTCTGGGAGGTGCCGTCGGAGGTGTACGACAAAACAAGCCAGCCCGTTGCGCCCTACTTCGCCATTTTGCGTTTACCGGGGGGGACCGGCAGCGAATCGGAAAGCTCCAGCGCCGAATTTGTGCAGCTTTTGCCCTTCAGCCCCGTCAGCCGCAGCAATTTAGTCGCCTGGTTTGCGGCTCGCTCCGACGGCGATAACTACGGCAAGCTTTTGCTTTATCAATTCCCAAAAGATGTGCCCGTTTTCGGCGTAGAACAGGTTGAAGCGCGCATTAATCAAACCCCAGAAATCTCCGAACAAATTTCCCTTTGGAATCGAGAAGGATCACGAGCAATTCAAGGCAATCTGTTAGTAATTCCCTTGGGCAATACGCTGCTTTATGTGGAGCCAGTTTATCTAGAAGCCGTTGAAGAAGGTATTCCCACCCTGGCGCGGGTCATTGTGGTCCACGAAAATCAAATTGTAATGAAACCGTCTTTAGTAGAAGCACTAAACGAAATTCTTCAAGGTTGACTTGTTTCACTGCTGTCATTGCCATGGGCTTCGATAATGTCGAAAAAAAGATTTTCTAAATGTTCATCTCTCTCTCGCACATCTTGCCAGGTTTCAC
>JBCCTE010000124.1:0-7512 GCA_039198915.1 Cyanobacteria bacterium P01_D01_bin.73
CGATGATTGCGCTATCGGAGGATGCAATCAACTGCTCTGATTTTGAATGTTCTAGCTGCGAGCGAACTCAGATGGAGAGACGTTCAGGTATTCCCTGGTGGCGGCAGTTAGGGGGGATATTTAGGTTGATAGGGGCCAGTCTTCCAGGTAATTGATGCGGGCCAGGGGGCTGAGGGCGGCTAAGACTTGCCGACCGTAGCTGCGGTGTACGACGCGGCTGTCGAGGAGGGCGACTAGGCTGTCGGGGGCGTTGGGCTGGGCAGCGGATTGGCGGATTGGGGCGATCGCCCGCTGGAGTTCACTCAACGCAGTGGGCAGCAGATAAAGGCGGAACCAGTCCTGACGCTGCTGTTTGTAGTAGGCGACATAGCTGGCAACGCGAGGGTCTTCCAGCGAGGGAATGGGTAGGGCTGCCATCACTAATAGCTTGGGCACAGGCAAACTTTGCTGATGTTGTCGCCAAAATCCCCAGGTGCAGACCAAAATTCCGTTGTCGTCCAGCCCCGTTTCTTCCACCCGCACTCGTGACCCGAAGTTGGCTGCTAGCTGGGTTGCAAGCTGATTTTTTAGGGGTAAGTCACTGACGAGGATAACGGTGACGCCGGCTGCGTTGGTTTCATCGACATCCTCGTTTAGGGGGGGGCAGGGAAGATGGCTGCGCTCCAGTAGCTGATGGATGTGATGCAGCAGAGCTTGCTGATATTGCGGCGTGTTGGGAAGGGGTAGGCGATCGGGGAGATATAGGCGAATCGATTCCTGACGGCGATCGGGGGAAAATTTCAGGCAGGTCAGGGTGGGATGGGGCATATCTGGAGCCACTGACTTGCTTGCAGTTGGGGACCCGTTGCACTGCTCCTGTCGGGGGATGCTGTTTGTAGCGTCGTCAGCAATATCCAAGTTTTGTAGCTGATCTAGCCCGACGCGCTGTTGAAAAATTGAGGCTTGGGCGTCTCCGTCGAGGCAGCTGCCGATAAAGAGGGTGGTTTGGTTTTTCCAAAAGGGGGCGAGGCGATCGGCGAGATGCAAGGGCGTGCAGGAGAGGTGGAACTGTCCCATGCGGCGATCGAGATGAACCAAGATGGGATGGTCGGGGGTGGTGAGGGTTTGGCTAAGTTGCTGCCAGCTTGGTAGGGCGCGATCGCCCAACTTCCCAACCTGGTTTAGATTCTCCAGTAACTCCTGAATCCACTGCCGCTCTTGGGAATCGAGGGTCCAGCATTCGTAGGGGCTGGGGGGATGTTTCAGGACGCGGTGGGTGAGGGCGACGTGGGTGTCGCGAATGGTTTCGGCGGAGTCGGGGTAAGCCAGCATCAATTCCTGCCAGTCTGAGGGGTGCAGCTCTAACGTCAGCAACTGCCGCGCCCAGTCTTCGAGATCATCGGCTCCGTCAATAATCGTTGTAATACCGCTGAGGGGCGATTCGGTATCGGACAGATGGCTTTGTAGCCACAGGGTTGGAGAAATGAGGACGAGGGGCGAAGGGGAGTCGGATGTTGGCTTAAAAGCTGACAGCTTGTATAGGTCTTCCCACCGTGGACATTGAACAATGGGGCGCTGCGAGATGGGGTGGGAATTGCTAGAGTCGGTTGGCATCGGGGTGGCAGCGGGGCGATCGCTAATCCACTGGCGTAGTCGAGGAATTTCTACTCGAATCAAGCGCTGCTGCACCTCTGCCGTTGCGACGACAACAATGGGCTCTTCGGACATCAAAACGGGGGTGAGGTAGCTGAGGCGATGGCGACCGGTGCCCGCTGCTGAGCCCACTTGAATAATGGCGGTGCGTTTTACCCGTAGCGATCGAGCCACCAATCGAGCCATCGTCAAATGGTGTAACCAGGGCAACTCCCCTTGGGAGCGCAAAAAAGCCCTGAGCTGTTGGTGGACATCAGTTTCAATCACGGACTATGCGGCACTAAAAATAGCAAAAGTGGCAAGCTGCAACGTACGGTTTGTTTATCTGGCGATTTGTAGAACTAGCGGACTGTTGGGCAGGCAGAATTGTGTGGGCGCGATCAGGCAAGCAAAATTCCCTTTGCAATGGTCTTTCGACAATACCTTTCAAAGGTTGTTTGTCCGTAGAACATCGGTGAAAGGACGCAGGCGGCGCAATTTATTTTTACGTTGAATTTGCAAAAATTGACACGCTGCCATCCGTAACGAATTGCAGATATTTTGCCCTGGGGCTCTGTTGAACACTGTCTAGAGTTACACAAATCGACGGGGGCTGGGGCGATCGCTATGGGCAGAATTCTGGCCGCGACCACCGGGCAATGACCCACTTTTACGGCGGCAGACCGGTAGTTTCTACCGTTGAGGCATCCTGAAATTGGGATCGGCCAATGAAGAAGGTGATATCAAAGGTTGGAATTTCACGCACCGGTTTCTGGCGCTGGAAGTGATGCTCTTGAGATGCGTAAAGCGATTTCTTTGGAGACGTAAGACCTCTGTAATTTGACTGATGACGAGCCCCAGGAGGGAGCATCCTGTCGTCAATCCGTCGTCCCTCGAAAATTCTTCCAATGGTCTGTAAGATGCCTGCTCAGCCCACACTCAAAAAAATCTCCGGAAGCTTTTCCCAGCGGTCTGCTGCTCCTGGCTCCGTCTTTGACAGCTCCAGTCCTGCACCCGACAGCACCGCTGCAACTGCTCAATTTTCTGGCTTAGTGACATCGTCTACGTCTTTGGGGTTGCCCCTGGAGCTGTCGCCGTGGAATCAGAAGACCTATGACCGCCTCAAGCAGTCTTTGGGGTTGGAACTGCGGCGACAGGTGTTTGTAGCGGTGTGTGATGATTTGGTGGTGCGGGCGCATTTGTCCCAGCGATTGACCCGCGATCGCGCGATCGCCACCCATCGCGGGGACGTGATTTCACGAGTGGTTACTGTGACCCTCGATCCCCAGCATCCTAGCCTCCAGCGCTCCATTGCCGAGGGGTTTCAACAGTATCGCCAGACAAATCGCAGCGCTCCCCAGCCCTATCGCGGTCATGTAACCGAGTCCAGCAACATTGTCGATCCTGTGGTGCAGCTTTTTGGCATTGAGCAGGTGACTCGCCAGTCCGCCAACACCCAGCGGCAATTTCTCCAGAGTTTGAATCAGCTGCCTCAGCAATCTTTGCCCGATGTTGGGGTGCTGATCCTGTGGGTACCTCGTCCGTGGGTCCACTCCATTCGCCAGTCGGCTCCAGATTTCTGGCAGTGGCATACGGGATTATTTGAGTTCGACGGCGATCCCCGCTCCTTGGATTCCGATAATGCGATCGCCCCGACGCCCCAATCGACTTTTCAGCCCAATTTGCAGCCTATTAAATCCTTTCCCTGGCAGGAGGGGGTGATCGCCTCATCCTTCTCCACTCAGGTTGGCCGCGGAGCTAGTCCAACCGCCAGTACTCGGCAAACTGCCCGAAAGATTGAGCTAATAGAGGTATCGTCTCCGTTACCCAATGATTCTGATGCTCAGTCGCCTGCCGGGTTGTCTCCGTTGCCCAATGCCTTAGATGCTTGGCTGGTGTTGGCTCAATCTGCGCAGTCAGCTCCGGGCGATCGCCGCTTAATGGATCGTGCCATCGAGATTGGTCACCAGCTTTTGACAGATAATTTTCCGACGCTGCTGGAGCAAACGCAGATTTACGAAACGTTGGGACATTGCCATAGCGCCCGTGCCTTGACCCTTTCCCAGGAGCAACGCCGGCGATCGGGGGATGGGCATCAGCGCGCTATTCGGCAGGATTTACAAAAAGCCTGCGACTGTTTTCAGCAGGCGACGCAGCCGTTGCGGCAAGTCCTAGTCAATCCGTCCTTGGAAGCCAAAGGTGTTCAAGTCATCGCGCTGTTGGGACGCCGGGCTAGTTTGCTGCGTACCCTGGCGGAAACACGACAGAGTCTATTGCGCTACGGCGTCCCAGCCCAGAAGGGTGATGAACTGGAGCTGTACCAGGGCGATATCGTCAGTGCCTATCGTCAGGCGATCGCCAGCCAGTGGTCTAAAATTCGGTGCCAACGCAGCTCGGCTCCCATGAACGAGGGTGATGCGCAGTGGCTCGTGCAAACCTACAACAGCCTCGGAATGTCTTATTGGGCGCAGGGCAGCGGCGATCGCACCAACTCTCCCCGTCTGGAGGCGCTGCTACGAAAAGCCATCCACGCCTACCGCCAGGGCATTAAGCGCTACAGCAACGGTCGGGAGGCTGAGCGGGCTGTCCTAACGCCGGACTATCAGTACGGCACCCTGCAAACCAACCTGGGCACCGCCTATCTCACCCTGCATCGGAGCGATCGCAATCCCCAGTGGCTGGACCTTACGGTTACGGCTTATCATGCTGCCCTCAACCATCGCGACCCGCAGCAACACCCCGCCGCCTACGCAGCCACCTGCAATAACCTCGGAATCGCCCATCGAGCCCTAGGATCCTTTGCCCAGCGGCAGGATCCCCACGCTGAATGGACCTATTGCCAACAGGCGATCGCCTCCTACAACGCCGCCCTTTCCATCGAGTCCCACATCCCGGTCACCTTTGACCGCGCCACCACCGCCCGCCAGCTTGCCCAGCTTCACCAATACTTAGCTCGGCACCCGCTAACCACCGCCAGCTCAGCAATGGGATACGGTGACGCCAACTCCCCTGAGCGACATCTAAGTGCCGCGATTCACGCCTACAGCCACGGTTTGCTGCACTTGCCCAAAAGTGCCAGCGAGCAGCCCTTGCTAAGCGGTCTCATCGCAACGGTAAAAACCATGCTGCGAGGACACGGTATGTCTCCGCAAAGCTTGCTTGCCCAAATTCCAGCTCAGTGGCGTTCCCTGGTGCTCAAGCAACTTTAGGCGGGACGAAATTGACATGAGCTACAGAAGGTAACGAAAGCTTTGATGGGTTTGAAGAGCCTAAGAAAAAGCGGAATCAGCGCAGCTTGCTGAAAAGTAGGGATTAGAATCGAGTCCGAACATCTAGGCTTTGAGCTTGACAGCAATGGGGCACGCCGTGCTGCTTGGCTTAAGGCGCTGATGTGCCAAGTGTTCAATATCAGTCACAGGCAGCCATGGAACCAAGTGTTAGCAGCGCTGTTGTTGAAATTCAGCTAAATGGGGAATCCCGTACCTGCCCTTCTGGGATCACGGTTTACAACGCCCTATCCCACTGGAGCCTTAACCCTCGCTTGATTGCAATTGAGCACAACGGGGAAATTTTGCATCGTCAGTTCTGGGAAACCACACCGGTTCAGACGGGCGATCGCTTTGAAATCGTTACAATTGTGGGAGGAGGTTAGGGAGCCACGAGCATGGTTGAATCCCCTGCGCCAGTGGACTTGCTGAACTGTTGCGCAGGCTTAAAACGCTTCCTTGCCGCCAATTTCAGTCAGCTTGCCGATTGTAGTTTGCGCCATTTGCTGACTATTTTCGCGGGGCTCGATAATCAATTGCTGCTCAATAAATTCCCCGATGTACCTTCCTTTTAAAAATTTTCTAGCGAAAAATCTCCCCACATCAGACGTTATTTTGTCTCGCTGGCGATCGCTGTACATCGCCCTTCGTCCTATGGTGAAACGCTTATTGGTTGTTGGTTTAGTTGCCACGTTGACCTTTGGTCCCGCAGGCAGTGCCCTGGCGGCTCGCAGTGGCGGACGGATTGGCGGCGGATCGTTCCGGCGATCGACGCCAACCTATTCCGGCGGTGGACGCTCCTACAGTGGCTCGGGCTATCGCAGCGGTGGTTATGGAGGAGGCGTTGGTTTCCCATTTTTGGTCCCGTTCTTCGGATTTGGCGGCGGCTTTGGCACCCTCTTTGCCTTGATGATCGGCTTCGCCCTCATTAACTACATCAGCAATACTCTGCGCGGTGTTGCGAACGATGATGGTGCGCCGATGATGACCCAGCGATCGCCACGAGGATCGCGATCGCTCGTCTCAGTTGCGCAGGTGCAGGTGGGGCTGTTGGCTCAGGCGCGTAGCTTGCAAACAGACCTGGACCGCATGGCAACGACTGCTGATACGGGCACGGCGGCGGGGCGATCGCAGGTCCTCCAGGAAGCCACCCTGTCGCTGCTGCGCCACCCCGACTGCTGGGTATACGGCAACGCAGAATCGGAGCAGGTTTCTCTGGAAGCTGCCGAAGTTGGTTTTAACCGCCTGTCCTTGGAGGAGCGCTCCAAGTTCACCCAGGAAACCCTGTCGAACTACAACAGCACCCAAAGTCAACGATCACTATCCGCCCTGAACGGTGAGTCGGTAGAAGAAAATTCCGATTCGCTGCTAACTACCGGCACCACCAATGAATACATCGTGGTCACGCTGTTGGTCGCCGCTGAACGCCGCCTAGATTTCTCCTCGCCGATTACGGGAGAAACCGAGCTACGTCAGGCGCTAAGCAGTCTTGGGGCGATCGCTCCCGATGATCTAGTCGCCGTAGAAATCCTTTGGAGCCCCCAGGCAAACGGCGACGTACTCAGCAAAGACGATATCCTCACCCACTATCCTGACCTGCGTCTGGTCTAAGCATTTAATTTCAAGCAGAAAGGCGAAAGCCACGGCGGACGGGAAGCGATTTCCTAGCCTGCCGTGGCTTCTTTCTGATCCATCAGTAATTGTGTTTCAGTGCCGTTCAATCAAGACAGCTCCCTACCCTGCTTGAATGCCGGTATCTGGAAAACACTTAGACATTACGAATCAGGATTCTGGGGGTGTAGACTGCCCTCGTTTCCGGATGGGACGGCGGAATAACCTTCAGCAAGCTAAGCTGCCGAATATTTGCCATTTGTGCAAAGCGGCCTGGCGTATTGACACAAGTTAGCTTGCACAGGTCTGGTCCAAGATGCCCAATTACCCGAAACGTAGAATCTGGATAATCAGCGTGGCAAACAATGCTGTTGATGGGGAAGGGATGGGTATTTCCAAGGGGTGATTGCATATGCGGACTCCCACTGTGAACGGGATAGTGCTTTTTAAGAAACGGATTGGTAGACGACCCGTCGTAGCTGGATCGGGCGACGAAGCTGTTGAACTGTCAGGGGACACCGTGAGCAATAGACCCCAGCTGCTTTAGGGATTGCAATCCCTGATTTCGCGACGTGAGGCGATCACGGTAAATGTGAAATGGATATCGGCACCCTACATAGGCAGGATAAATATCCGGTTTCCACCCCCTTCTAACTACTTCAGCGTAGCCAATAGCTCAGGATGTGATTTCACTAATGCGTCGTGTCTCGACAACCGCCGAAGTGGAGAGTGATCGCCAAGTTGCAGGAGCATTGGATTCACCGTCTTCTGCTTCAATGGGCGCTGCCGAATTTAGACTGCAAACAAACTTCAACGCTGCTGTGCCACCTATTTAGTTTTACTACGAGAATATACTTAAGTCAGGGATGAATTTCCAGAGGAATTGAGTGTTAGTGCAGGAATATACCGAATGAATCTCTCTGAGGCTCAGTAGTCGGAGCCCAGACATCTTGCTTGATCATTGAATCTACTGATGTGACGACTGCTTCCAATGCCTGCAGTATGTCGAGGTGGGGGTGTGATA
>JBCCTE010000125.1:0-7503 GCA_039198915.1 Cyanobacteria bacterium P01_D01_bin.73
GGAGCGTACGGCGCAGTTTGATGCGCTGAATTTAAATGTGGCGACGAATTATGGGGGACGGCAGGAAATTCTCCAGGCGTGTCAGGCGATCGCAACTCAGGTGCAGGCGGGAGAGCTGACGCCGGAGGATATTACGGAACAGCATTTTGAAGAGTCGTTATATACGGCAGGGGCAACGGATCCCGATTTGCTGATTCGCACTAGCGGAGAAATGCGGGTGAGCAACTTTTTGCTATGGCAGTTGGCTTATTCTGAATTCTATGTGACGGATACGATGTGGCCCGATTTTGATCGGACGCAGTTCCATAAGGCTTTGCTAGCTTTTCAAGAGCGCGATCGCCGCTACGGAAAAGTGACAGCTTCAGCAATTTAAGTGATCGGGTAAAAGGTGCTCACTGGATGATGTTCTCGCAAGAGTAACGACTTATCAATCTATTCGAAGAGCGATGTGATTGGCGCTGAATCGAAGCTGATTGTTGCGCGATCGCACCCCAAAATTTTCACAGTAGTCGCGCACGTTCTCTGGCAAATCAGGAAAAGAGAGCTGTTGATCTCCTCGTGCGACATCAGCCCACAGATATTGGATTTGCTTGCTATAAATTTCAGATTCCTCCAGTGATAAATCTAGCGAACTTTTGGCCAATAGCTGTGTCATAAAAGCACCGCTATGATCGCCAGCCCAACGCCGTGACACTGATGTTAAATCATCCCAGTCTGGCAATGCTTGAATCCTATGGGTTTCAATTTCTAGCCATCGCTGCTTAGTACCTTCGGATGAAGAGTTGCCACTATCTATTCCCTCTTCAGAGTCAGCGATAGGAGTCTGTAATGGGGAGTCAACTTCGTACAAGGTCATTATTCGATAGGGATGCGGATAGGCAATTAGAGATCCGGTTGTGATTGCAAATAGTCCATCGAGATTGACAATGTCTTGGACGTGTAGATGTCCTGTGAAAACGCATTTAACACCAGCATTGCGCAGTTTGTTTTGGAGTTGAACCACATCGGGAAGAATATATCGCTTGCCTAAGGGATGAGTCGATTGATGAGGGATATGCTCTGCAATATTGTGGTGGACCATCAAAAGGATCAACTCGTTAGAAAGCGAATTCTCATTCTTGATTTCAGCATCATCATCAATTCGTCGAGAATATTTTTTTAGCTGTTGATCCAGCCATTTTATTTGTGGAGAATCAATCCTGCCTTCGATAAACTGACCGTCAGCGGATAGTTGGTTGGAGTTTAGTCCAATTAAGCGAATGCCCGGAAAGATGAGCTGGTTGTAATAGGGGCGATCGCCAGAGTCTTGATAGCCAAACTTTCGATAGATCTCAATAAACTCCTGCTGAGTTGTTTTGCTTTTATAAAATGATCGCGCTGGAAAATCGTGGTTGCCGGGGATGACGTAAGTGGGAAATGGTAGCTGGGCGAGGCGATCGGCTAGCCAGCGATGGTTTTCCGGTTCTCCGTGCTGGGTGAGGTCGCCGGGCATCAGTAAAAAATCAATATCCGATGCCTCGAAATGTTCAAAGGCTTGCTCCAGAGCAGGAATACCGACTTCCACCATGTGCAGCCGATTAGGACCATTCCAGACGGTTTGGGGCAGAGCAATGTGGGAATCACTGACTACTGCAAAGCGGCACTGACGAACTGCGGTGGCAGTAGCTTTAGATTGCTCTGGGTGACGTGTCATGTTCACGGAGAAGGGGGCGGCTGGTGTCAAGCTCAAAAGTGCTGCGGCGAACACCTTTTAACTGTATCGGCTCAGATCGCTTGGCTGATAAGAGTCTGACAAGGTTTAAGTTTTGTGCTGTTTTGTTTTTGATGTAACTTCACGGAAACTTTATAGAAAAAAATTGCGTCTTCATCGAATCTTTATCAAAGTCCAGGGTATTGATGGCTACATTGAACAGGCGATATCGCCACCCGAAGATAGTGATCAGATAGTAGCAATGCAGTAACGGGTTAGTGGCGATCGTGACGAAGCTCCAGGTGATACTCTACGCCATGTATAAAGAAACTCTCTCAAAGCTCTCTCGGTTCAAAGTCTCCAAAGCGTCTGGACCTGAATATCGACTATGCGCCCTGGCGATCGCGGCAATTTTGGCTGGTGGGGCGCTGGTTGATCGACAGATCGGTTCTCGAATCAGTAAGGTTGATGTCTGGACGCCGGATCCGTCGGTTGAAGTTGATCCGTCGCCAGAGATTTTTTTCGCTCCAGCATCGATGAATGCTGGGTCCGGTCAGAATGGTCGTTTCAAGACGAGCAGCAAAGGCTATCGGTCGAAGGAGAGTTGCGAGGCTGATGCGGCTGAGCAGGAAGCCTCCCCAGATGTTTGGGAAACTATGTGCTGGGGGTTGCCGAGCACCAACTAAGTTTGCTGTGAGGATATGCAGGGGACACGAAAAATCTTGAACGGTGGCCGCTGGGCTTTTACAATTTGCTTTGATTTGGCTGAGCGATGCGGCTGAGGCGAATCACTGGTGAAGTAGGAGGCTGTTGTGGCTATTGTTCGGGTGCGAGAGCACGTTAACCCCCTGGGTATTCGGTTTAGTAAGGCGATCGCCCCACCGAAATGGGAAACAATTTTTGATGAGATAGCTCGTCCGTGGCACCTAGATATTGGCTGTGCCAGGGGGCACTTTCCATTGAAGATGGCAGCGGAGCGACCCGATTGGAATGTGGTGGGTATAGAAATTCGTGAGCCGTTGGTAGATCGAGCCAACCAGTGGCGTGACGAAGCAGGACTACGAAACTTGTATTACCTATCCTGCAATGCCAATAATTCAGTGCGTCCGATTCTGGAATCGCTGCCAAAGGGAGCAGTGCAGTTGGTGTCAGTGCAATTTCCTGATCCGTGGTTTAAGAAGCGGCACCAAAAGCGTCGGGTAGTGCAGCCTCCTTTAGTGGAAGAGCTGGCGATGTTTTTGCCCATGGGGGCGCAGGTGTTTTTGCAGTCCGATGTGGAAGAGGTGGCGCGGGAAATGGGCGATCGCTTCGCCGCCAACACAGCATTCCAGAAAACTCACGACGGCGATTGGCTACCAGAAAACCCGCTGCCGGTTCGCACGGAGCGTGAAATCTCAGTCATTAAACAAGGGCTGCCCGTCTACCGCACCCAGCTAGCTCGAGTTTAATTGTTCTGTAGAATTCCCAACCTCTGGAAATAGGGTGCGCAAGTTGATTTCAATGCCGTTATTGACTGTTAGTTAAAGTTCTGGGTGACGTTGCCTTTAAATTCAATCATGGCGTTATCGTTAGCAATGTTCCCTGTCTGGATACGGTTTCCAATTTGCTGGAACATTGGTGGTCGTGGTAGCTGTTCTGCCACTGCATTTAGCATGGGGCCCACAACGGGATCTTCTTGTTCTTCCACAACGATTTTTGCCAACAGTTCGGGGTAATTGAAAGGATCGGCTTGGGCTTCAGTCGGTAAGTTTCCCTTGATGCGATCGCCCACTCCTGCCAGCATTGAATTCCACTTTTCGGGAACTGCCATGCCCTGAACTTGCTCTAGAAACTTTGGCCATACAGCTTCTACGGTTAACTCAGTCGCTTTTTCACAGGCTTTAACCGCTAATCCAGCGGCAACGGCAACAACGGCTAACTCAGCACTCATGGCAATCTCTCAGTTGGCTTAGACTCCTGTTCTCACTGTAGCCTTTGCTCCCAAAAACGTTCTTTTCCCCACCAAAACTCCGTGGACAGCGATCGCACGCTATTATCCACACCAGTGTTCTAGGGAAGAGAAAGCCGAGCTGCCATGTGTGGAATTGTGGGTTATATCGGAACGCAAGCCGCAACGGGAATCCTGTTGGAAGGCTTGCGCAAGCTGGAGTATCGCGGCTACGATTCCGCCGGAATTGCAACGGTGGGTGAGGGCTTATTGAGCTGCATTCGGGCAAAAGGCAAGCTGTTTAACCTGCAAGAAAAGCTGGAATCATCGGAGAATCCTGCGCGCATTGGGATTGGTCACACTCGCTGGGCAACTCACGGTAAACCGGAAGAGCGCAATGCCCATCCCCATCTGGACGGTGGCGATCGCGTCGCTGTGGTGCAAAACGGCATTATTGAAAACTACCGCGAGCTGCGGGATGAGTTGAAGGAACAGGGCTTTGAATTTCGCTCCGAGACGGATACGGAGGTGGTTCCCCATCTCATTTCGCGGGAGTTGAAAACCTTGGAAGAGGCGGGTGGTTTGCCCGGTGGCGACCCGATGCCGTCGGTGCTGATGGGGGCGGTGCATCGGGCGATCGCCTTTCTTGAGGGAGCGTTTGCGCTGGCGGTGATTTGTCAGGATTATCCCGATGAACTGGTTGTGGTGCGACAGCAGGCTCCGCTGTCTATTGGCTTTGGGCAGGGAGAATTTTTCTGTGCGTCTGATACGCCCGCGCTGATTCCCTACACTCGCGCCGTATTGACGTTGGATAATGGCGAGCTGGCGCGACTGACTCCCTTGGGTGCGGAGATTTATAGTTTTGCAGGCGATCGCCTCACAAAATACCCTCACACGCTGGATTGGAATCCGGTGCTGGTGGAGAAGCAGGGATTTCGTCACTACATGTTGAAGGAAATTTACGAGCAGCCGGGTGTGGTTCGCGACTGTTTGGAGGCTTACACGGCTGTGGATCGCCTCGACACTCCGGTGACGCCAGAGCACCCTGCCAGCGAAATGCAAAGTCAGGATCAGGTGCGATCGCCCTTTAACCTCAACGCCCCGACTGAGCTATACGGCGACCTGAAACAAATTCATATCTTGGCGTGTGGCACCAGTTGGCATGCGGGCTTAGTGGGTAAATATCTGCTGGAGCAAATCGCGCAGGTACCGACGACGGTGCATTATGCGTCGGAATATCGCTATGCTCCGACGCCGTTGACTCCCCATACGTTGACCATTGGCGTCACGCAGTCTGGAGAAACCAGCGATACGCTCTCGGCGCTGGCCTCAGAACGCGATCGCCGCGCCGACCATCCTGACCCTGCTTACAAAGCCTATCTAGTGGGCATCACCAATCGTCCAGAGAATACTATTAGCCGAGTTGCTGATTACCTGATCCCTACTCATGCGGGCATTGAAATTGGAGTTGCCGCCACCAAGACTTTTATCGCTCAGCTAATGTCCTTCTACGCGCTGGCGATTGATATTGCTTGTCATCGCGGGACGATAACGGGCGATCGCGCCGAAGAGTTGCTAGCAGGATTACGACAACTTCCCGCCCAGATTGAAGCGATCGTGGAACAGCAGAATGAGGCGATCGAAGCCTTGGCCCACGACTTCACTGAGACCCAGGACTTTATTTTTATTGGTCGCGGCATCAACTTCCCGATCGCCCTGGAAGGGGCCCTGAAACTCAAGGAAATCAGCTACATCCACGCCGAAGGATATCCCGCCGGGGAAATGAAACACGGTCCCATCGCCCTGCTGGATGCCAAAGTTCCCGTCGTTTCCGTTGCGATTCCTGGCAGCGTCTACGAAAAAACCATCTCCAATACTCAAGAAGCCAAAGCACGGGACGCGAAACTGATCGGCGTTGTAGTGGAAGGAGACACAGCGGCGGCGGAACTCTTTGACACCGTCCTAACAGTCCCCGCCGTGGATGAAATTTTGTCGCCGTTATTGACCGCAATTCCCCTTCAATTGCTGGCGTATCATATTGCTGCTCGCCGAGGCTTAGACGTCGATCAACCACGAAATCTAGCCAAGTCTGTCACCGTCGAGTAGCGGAATCTAGAAGATTTGAAAGGAGAGCAGTGCCCTTGCAATACCATTGATGCGATCGCCCCTTCCCACTCCCTAAAGAGTAAAGAGCAACAGATGAAGCTATACATTGCCGGACCGCTGTTTACCTGCGCTGAACGGGAATTCAATCAACGTTTAGGGAAACTCCTAACGGAAAAAGGTCATACCGTCTTTTTGCCGCAGGACTTTGCTCCCGGAGCCGCAGAAGACAAAGATTTTTTTGTGAACACCTTTAAGGCGTGCATTGACTATCTGGACCAAGCAGATGTTGTTGTTGCGATCGCCGATGGAGCGGATGCAGACTCAGGAACCTGCTTTGAAATGGGTTACGCCTACGCCAAGGGAATGCCCATTTTGTGCGTCAGAACAGATTTTCGAATTTCCGAGGAGGATGGGTTGAATTTGATGCTCACCCAATCCGCCAGCGGTTATATTCAAGATTTTTCCGGTGGCGTGCAGGAAGTTGGTGAGGCAGTTGCTAGTTGGCTCGAAAAATATGAATAAGTGCTGGCATAACAGTCCTCAAAAGGGCGATCGCCTTGGAACGTTTGTTGTCAGAGGAAAGCGGCGACCGAACTTTCCGATACCGTATTAACCGTACCTGTTATGGATGAATTATTGTCACCCTCACCCACCGCAACCCCTCTCCAGAGCTGAGTTTGCGACGGTATGGATTGGACCTTTGATCAGCCTTGGAATTTGGCAAAATCGGTCACCGTAGAATAGGAAAGGTAGACAAATAAAGCGAACTTGATGGTTCGTCCTCACACACAATGACCTCCAGTTTCAATTTCTCTCGCGTCGCCACTCAGCTCTCGGGCACCAGCGGTAGCTGTCTGAGTCAAAGAATTGCTCGCGGTGCGTTGGCATTAAGTGTTGCCTCTGTCTTAACAATGGGCGCTCTTGGCAACCAGGCTAGCGCCGCCGAAGTTGATGTTATTGAAGCGTCTAGAAATAGCGAGGCGGCTGCGGCGATTAAGACTGCGGCTAAAAATCGAGGGGGGCGCTTCCGTCGAGTTGATCACCCCACCACCGGCTCAGTCACGCTCGTTACCGATTCCAGCAATCCCCATTTGCTTCTGAGCCGCGACTTTAGAACCGATTCTGGTCCTGCCCTAGAAATTATCCTCTACAGCGGGTCTCGCGTTCCAAAGAAAATCGAGCGCAGTGGTCAGCGATATTATCGCTTGGCTAAGTTGCGGAAAGTTAATGGCAGTGATCGCTATGCTCTGCCGAAAGACATCAACTTATCCCAATATAAAAGCGTTGCCATTTGGTGCGAGGAATTTGACGTCACCTTTGGTTACGCGCCCCTAAATTAAAGTCGCCTGCTTTATGTACTTTCCATTTCAAGGAAAGTAGAAACCCAGATATTCACTTCTCATCAACTGATAGATCCCTTCAGTATTGGCAACTGGGGGTATTTTTTTGTCTTGTGGCGAAGGATTTAGCAATGAGAATCTGCTGTCATAAATCTTGCATGGATCTAGACAACGTGGGCTATAACCAGATGATAAATCTAAGAAAAACTTATTTAGAAAGTAGATATTAATCGATGGAAACTACTAGCTTTGATATTTTCTGGGAAGGCGATCGCGGCTATTTCGCCCTAGGAGAGTTCTCCTACGATTCAGATCTGAATGGCTCTGTTATCACGCGGGATAATTTAGAGGACTTGAAACTTTCCTTCTACGATCCCAATGATTTTCTGGTGGGATATTTTGACTATGACTTTCCCCTAGATTCGGAGAATGAGTTTCGA
>JBCCTE010000126.1:0-7495 GCA_039198915.1 Cyanobacteria bacterium P01_D01_bin.73
AAGCTAAAGGGGCTCGAAGAAGCGATTTCCGTATCTGTGGTGCACTGGTTGATGCGTGAAAATGGCTGGACTTTTGCTGATGGAGAGGGGGTTATTCCTGATGCGGTCAATGGTGTTGATTTTATGCACCAGGTTTATACAAAGGCGGTGTCTGATTATTCTGGGCGAGTGACGGTGCCGGTGCTGTGGGATAAGCAAACTCAGACCATTGTTAGCAATGAGTCGTCGGAAATTATTCGCATGTTTAATTCTGCCTTTGATGGGGTGGGGGCAAAGGCGGGAGATTATTATCCGGCAGCGCAACGGGCGGAAATTGATGGGTTAAATGACCGCATTTATCCGACGGTGAACAACGGAGTTTATAAGGCTGGGTTCGCGACGACGCAGGCAGCCTACGAAGAAGCGGTGGGACCGTTATTTGACAGCTTGGATTGGCTGGAGGGGATTCTGGCAACTCGACGGTATTTGACGGGCGATCGCCCCACCGAGGCAGACTGGCGACTATTTACAACTTTGCTGCGTTTTGACCCTGTATATTACGGTCACTTCAAGTGCAACTTGCGCCAACTGCGGGACTATCCCAATCTTTGGGGCTATGTGCGAGATCTGTACCAGACGCCGGGGGTCGCTGAAACGGTCAATATGGACCATATCAAGCGCCATTATTATCAAAGCCAGGTGACTGTGAACCCGACGCAGGTGACTCCTGTGGGTCCTGTGCTTGATTTAGATGAGCCCCATGATCGCGATCAGCTTTAGTTGGCCTTTAGTTCGCCCAGTTTGCGACTTCAGTGAGCTGTCTCAGTAGACTACTTGGGCTGTAGCCAAATTTTCACAGCTTCCAGGGTTAATCCTTGACCACGAGCTCCGCAAAGGACTCCGTTGGTAATCACGTTGGAGTCGCCGTAGTTTGCAAAGTGTCCCATATAGCAGACATCGAACTTTGATGCTTCAGGACCGGTAAGCTCAATGGCGAATCCTTCTAGGCGCAGTCCTTTGCCGCGTGAGCCGACGTATTGACCTTCACCAACCCAAGGGGTGTCGCCAATATTTTCCACGTGCCCCATATACCGAATGCCAAGACCGGACATGCGCGGGTTGAAGCTGAGCTGCAGACCTTCCAGGCGGCGGGCTTCTCCCTTGGTTCCGGCGAGTTCGTTATCGCTGAATTTGCGATCGCCAACCCCAGAAATATGCACCATCACTTCCAAACCAGCGATGCTCACGCTTCCCGATGGTGGCGTTGCGCCAAGGATCATATCGTTGCCCATTAGAGGCTGGTTTTGCATTGGTCCCGTTTGCAGTAGCTGAGACGATGGCTGGCTCAGGGATTCGACAAATGCTTCCAGTTCCCGCACGGAAACTAGATTCATTGGGATCGCGCCTTCGTTGATATTTTTCGATTTTGCTAAGGCGATCGCCCGGTTCTGTAGCGTCTCAAACTTCTGGCGATAGGCTGCAACCTCATCCACCAAGCCCACCGTCGGCGGCGCTCCCAAATTCTGCAACTCTCCGGCGGCTAAAGCCAAACGCGTGCCCAGGGCAGTGTGTTGGGACGCCAGTTCACGCAGTCCTTGGTTTAGCTCATCTAAGGTCGCCATAAAAAATCCTTCAGCCGTTGCTATCGCTACAGGTTTCTGTCGCCATAGATCCAAATCTAAAGACCTAAGAATCTATAGCGATTATTAACCTGTACAACGATACTACTCACCGTTGCCGATGGGCACCTTTAGGACCGAATCAATTTGCTTAGCCAAGTCGGGGCTGCGCTCTTTAATAGAGGCGGCTGACGACGTAGCGAGCTGAGCTTTCTAGGACGTCGCGGAATTCTGACGGCGGTAGGTCGCTGAGATGGGCGATCGCGTGGGCGATTTGATCATTTGCCATCTCTCGCGATCGCCGAATTCCAGAACTCCCTCGCACCATATCCAGCGCCGCCTCGATATCGCCGTCTTCAGCAAACTCCCGCTCAATTAACGGCTTAAGCTGGGGGCATTCCTCCATGGCATACAACACCGGAGCCGTTAAATGACCGCTGCGCAAATCCGACCCCGCCGGCTTACCCAACACATCCGACGACGCAGTGAAATCCAAGATATCGTCCACCACCTGGAACGCCAGCCCCACGTACTTGCCGTAGGTATGAAGCCTGCTGGCCCTTTCCTCATCCCAGCCGCTCAATAGCGCCGCCGCCTTGATGCTGTTTGCCATCAGCGAAGCCGTCTTGTAATAGCTCTTCAGCAAGTAGGCATCCATGGTGAGGTCGGTATCGAAGCGATTCAACCCCTGATTGATTTCGCCCTCCGCCAAATTCATAATCACTTCCGACAGCAGCTTAACCACCGCCAGATCGTCCAGATTTGCTAGGTGCCATGATGCCTGAGCGAAGAGGAAATCCCCCGCCAAAATTGCCACACGGTTGGTGAAGCGACTGTGAACCGTGGCCACACCCCGCCGCAACGCCGACTCGTCCACCACATCGTCGTGGACCAGGCTAGCGGTATGAATCATTTCGGTGATTTCTGCCAACCGGCAATGACGCTGGGTTAGCTCACCGTCCGGCATAGTCGCCCGCGCAACCAGCAGCACCATCGCCGGCCGCACCCGTTTGCCCTTGACTGAGAATAGATGCTCTGCTGCCGCGTGAAGAATAGGATGTCGCGCACCCACTAGCTGACGCAGATTTGCAGTCATTGCGTCTAGATCTGTTTCAACCGGGTAGAAAAGGGAGGTTGTTGAAGTCATGGATCTGCCTAGCAGGCATTTTAAGGTTACGAAATTTTACGGAATCTCTCCCTATTTTAAGCTAATGCTTTCCAGAAAGGTGGCAGGGTGCGGAAATTCTGTTGTGGGGGCTGGAGTTTGGAGCGTTTCGACGCTGGAAATACTGGGATTGCTGCTGGGCGGAACGTCAGGGGTGCTGTTCTCATTTCTGGCTGCAGCGCGATCGCGAGTTTTGGGCAATGTTTTGGGCAGTGTAAAGACGGGTTGATGGTTTGTCTCAAGGTGGGGCTGATTATTAATCGGTTTGGGATAATGGACGAGACGTTTACTAGATTCCTATGAGTCGTCGCGCATTTTTTCTGGCGTTGTCCGGTGTGGCGGGGGTGCTGCTATCAACTGCGATCGCCGTTTCGATCTGGATTAGCGCTAATAATCCGTTGGCACTGTTGGATGGGGTGCCGGGGAGGGAGCCGGGTGCTGCTCAGTTTATTCCGAAGACTGCGCCGGTGATGGTATCGCTGTTGGCAAATCCCGATCGCCTGGAGAATCTACGGCAGGTGCTGGTGTCGCCTTCGGAACGACGAGCGGCGCGGCGGGAATGGCGGCAGGTGCGCGATCGCCTGTTGGCCAAAACCAAGCTGGATTATGAGCAAGATATTCAGCCGTGGTTGGGGGACGAGGTGACCTTTGCGATCACGGGGATGGATGCGGATCGCGATGGGAGCAATGGTCGACAGCCGGCGTATCTATTGGCGGCGAGTACGGCGGATCGCGATCGCGCTCAAGGATTTTTGGAGTTGTTTTGGCAGAAGCAGGCGCTGGCGGGGGTGAACCCGATTTTTGAGCGCTATAAGGGCGCGACGATTACCTACGGTGAGTCGATGGATGTGCTGCCGGATGGGGTGTGGCGATCGCGACGGCGGGGGAAGGCGGCACCGCGGACGAATTTGGCGACGGCGCTGGTGGGCGATGAGTTTGTGCTGTTGGCGACGGATCCGAAGGTGCTGCGGGAGGCGGTGAATAATGTGCAGGTGCCGGGGCAAAGTTTGGCGTCCCTAGCGGATTATCAGCGAGCGATCGCTCCCAAGGCGGGGGAGGATCATCGGCTGGGGGTGGCGACGGCAGATTTCACGGAGCTGGCGAGTTTGTTCCAGTCTCCTGAAGCGTCCAAGACGATTAGTTCGCTGGCGGCTAGTAAACCCTTTACGCCCTTTGATGGGGCGATCGCGCTGGTGGAGTTTAATCGCCAGGGCGTGACGGGCAATGTCCGGCTGGTGGATCAGGGCAATCGTTCGACGTCCAGGGTGCCAAGTTTGAAGGAGCCAGTGACGGCGCTGAAATATTTGCCGCGTAATTCAGCGATCGCGATCGGCGGCAAAGATTTAGCTGCGCTATGGCAGGGAGTGAAGGGGCAATTTACTGGGACTCTGCTGGGGGACACCATTGTGGCGCAGACTAATCAGTTGGCGACGCGGGAAAATCTGACGCCGGAGACGGATATTTTGCCTTGGCTAACCGGTGACTATGCCATTGGTGTTGTGGATGGGGATTGGGTGGCGGTGACGGCCCATTCTGAAGACAGTGCGGCGGCGCTTCAGCGGTTGGACCGGGTGGCGAGCGATCGCGGCTGGACCGTCGGACCGGTGATGCTGGGAGAATCTGGGACGCAGGTGGAGGCGCAAATTTGGAGTCGGCTAGCGGCGCGGGGAACCACCGTGACCACCCAGGTGGAAGGAATTCGCGCTCAACTCAACGGCTACGATGTCCTTTCCACATCGGTCTCGGCGCTTAATGCGGTAATCGCTGCGGCTCCAACGGCTGACGGCAAGCAGCTTAATCCCCAGTCTTTTCTGAGTCGAGGGGACGTGCAGCAAAATTTGGCACAGTTGCCTCAGCCTAACGATGGCTATGCTCAGCTGGATTGGTCTACCGCCAAGCCGGTTTTGGGGAAACTTTTCCCACTGTTAACCGTGCTAGATGGTTTTGGGCAACCTGTACTGGACCGGCTGGATTCGGTAACTATGGTTAGCCATGGGGAAAATGCGGGCGATCGCCAGGTCACCCTCAAGGCACAATTGCACTAGTGAACAAACCAGCCTAACTATTAGCCTAAGTACTGGCCTGAATAATTTATGCAGTCAGCGGTGTGGTAGACGCACCCAACGGTTTTACTGCATGACCTAACTAGGGGCTTCACCATCAAACGCCTATGAAAACTCCTGTTGCTCCCGACTCCAATTCCGATGAGGTTGTTCTTACTAAGGGGGCCGGTTTAGGAACCTTCGGGGGCGTTTATACGCCGTCGATCCTGACCATTCTCGGGGTCATTATGTACCTGCGGCTGGGTTCGGTCGTGGGCAACGTGGGGCTATTTGGCGCGCTGGCGATTATCACCCTCGCCAACGCCATCACCTTTTTAACGTCCCTGTCTATCTGTACGATCGCCACAGACCGGGTGGTGCGTACCGGCGGCGCGTACTACATGATCAGCCGATCGCTGGGAATTGAAGCGGGGGGAGCCGTGGGAGTGCCGCTGTACTTTGCCCAGGCCATTTCCGTTGCGTTGTACACCATTGGTTTTGCCACCAGCGTCGTTTCCGTCTTCCCCGCCCTGAACCAACAGTACGTTGCTTTTATTACCACTGCTGCCGTGGCTATTTTGGCGCTTACCTCCGCCAGTATTGCCATTCGCGCACAGTATTTCATCATGGCGGCGATCGCCTTTTCGCTGATTTGCTTTGCCTTTGGCGCACCGTTGCCGGAGGTGCAGGTTGTGCCCTGGATAGGCGATCGCGAACCGTTTTGGGGCGTATTTGCGGTGTTCTTCCCGGCGGTAACCGGCATTATGGCGGGGGTCAATTTATCGGGCGACCTGGAAGATCCCGTTGAGTCCATTCCCAAGGGAACCCTAGCCGCCACCATCAGCGGTTATGTCATCTACATAGCCCTGGCGTTGTTGTTTGCTTTCAAGGCAAACCCCGATGCCCTGGTTAATGACAAAAACATTATGGAAACCATGTCCCTATGGGGTCCAGCAATTTTAATCGGCACCTGGGGCGCGACGTTATCCAGCGCGATCGGCAGTATTTTAGGCGCGCCGCGAGTGCTTCAAGCGCTGGCGCGGGATGGGGTATTGCCCAACTGGATGCGCTTTGTGGGCAAGGGGCGCGGTCCCGAAGACGAGCCTCGCATTGGCACCTGGGTAACGCTGGTGGTGGCGCTGGGGGCGGTGGCGCTCAACGACTTGGATCTAATTGCTCCGGTCCTGTCGATGTTTTTCCTCACCACCTACCTGGTGCTTAATGCAGTAGCGATGATCGAAGGATTTTTGCAAAGTCCGTCCTTCCGCCCGTCCTTCCGCGTGCACTGGATTTGGTCTCTGCTTGGGGCGGTGAGCTGTTTGGCGGTGATGTTCCTAATTGATGCGATCGCCACTGTCGTCGCTGCTGTACTGGTGCTGGGTCTATATTTTTGGCTGCAGCGTCGGGAGCTGGAAACGGCGTGGGGAGATGTTCGTCGTGGGCTGTGGATGGCGCTGTTGCGGGCAGGGCTCTACCAAATTGGCAACGATGATCCTAAAAACTGGCGACCGAATTTGCTGGTGATGTCCGGTGCTCCCGGTCGCCGCTGGTCACTGATTCAGCTCGCCAATGGGCTGACCCACAATCGCGGCATTGTTACCATTTGCAGCGTTTTGCCAAGGGGGGCGCGGGGCGACGAACAGCGGGCAAGCGTTGAACAGCTTCTGCGGGATTATTTAAATAAGCGCGGCGTCCAGGCGTTGGTGCGGGTTGTTACGGCGGCGGATCCTTTCAATGGCGCCCACCAGCTTGTGGAAGCTTACGGTCTGGGCAAGCTGGTTCCCAATACGGTGCTGTTGGGGGATAGCGAAAACGAGACGCGGCGATCGCAATACTGTGAGCTAATTCATAAAATCCACGAGGGCGAGCGCAGTTTGATTATTCTGCGGGACAACGGTAGTGATCGCCCCTTTGGAAAACGGCGGCGGATCGATATTTGGTGGGGTGGCTTGCAAAATAATGGCGGGCTGATGGTGCTGTTGGCGTATCTATTGCGTACGGATTTGGAGTGGAAGCGAGCCAGAATTATTTTGAAGTTGATGGTGCCGAACGAGGCGGCAGCTGAAGCGGCGCAGGCGAATTTAGACCAGCTTGTGGGGCAGTTGCGGATGGATCTGGAGTCGCAGATTTTAATCGGTGGCGATCGCACCTTCCCGGAAGTGCTGCACGAATCCTCAGCCGGTGCCGACTTGGTGATGCTAGGACTGGCGAGCCCAATGGCAGGTTATTTCGAAGACTCGGATGCCTACGCTGACTACTACAGCAACTTCCAAAAAAACACTGCCGACTTACCCACCACGCTATTTGTATTAGCAGCTCCCGCCTTTGATTTCTCTAAGGTACTGGTGGATCGCTAGATTCTTAGGAGAGGCTGGCAACCCATAGCAGAAATTTTGCTTTGAGGCGATCGCACCGTTGGCATTTACCGATTGCGTGATTCTGATGGAGTCGTTGTTTCGGGATTGAACAGCGAAGATAGTTCAGGGGGCTGAGGACTGAGTCGGGGGTATTGACTGCAGGTGAAGTTAATGGTGTCGAGCATCAGGACTGGGCGAGGAAAGTAATCGCGTCTTTAATCTTTCCCAATTTCGTGATTCAGTTGGAGTTTCTATTTCAAGCGTGACTGCATCGGTACTGTTAGCAGGATGGTTTAGAGCGTAGGCTTGCATAGGATCGTTGGCAGCAATCGG